>JAYUBD010000181.1:0-2130 GCA_043740995.1 Caulobacteraceae bacterium
CTGACGGTGGTCGTGCGCGCCAGAAATCGTGACGGCGGGACGTTGGAACGTCGGACCGTGGTCGAGTTGACGGGTCGAAACGACCCCGCCTTCTATGTCCGCCAACTGGATTGATCGGACTTCGGTTCGGCTATGCCGCGCCCAACGCGGTCGGGGCGATCCAGCCGAGCCAGACCGCGGCGGCCAGCGGGGGGCCGAAGGGCAGCGGTGCGTTGAGCGCATCCCGACCTTGCCGCGCAAATCGGATGCCGATCCACAGAAGGCTTAACCCACAGGCGACCAGCACGACAGCCGGCAGGATGCGCCAGCCGAGCCAGGCGCCCGCCACGGCTGCGAGCTTGGCGTCGCCCAGACCAAGACCTTCGCGTCCGCGGAGGAGGCGATAGGCTGCGGCCAGCCCGGCGAAGGCGAGATAGCCCCCGGCGGCGCCCAGGCCGTGAGCTTCCAGCGCGGCGCGGTCGAATTTCGGCGGGGTTCCTTGGGATAGGTTCAGGGCCGCGAGCAGCAGGCCCATGCCGATCCACGGCAGGGTCAGGATGTTGGGCAAACGTAAGTCGCCGAGGTCAACCGCCGCCAGGGTCAATAATCCCCAGCCGAGCAACAAGCCTGCGGGTGCGAAGGCCGGCCTCAAGGTAAGGGCTCCCATCGTCATCACTCCGGCGGCGGCGATCATCGCCGCCGGCCCCGGGGGCGGGGCGGTCGCCAATTTCGCGGCGACCCGCTGGGCCAGCCAGCCAAGCGGCGCGGCGAGGAAGCAGGCGAGGGCGAGGGTCAACAACACGGGCCTGACCGAACCTTAACCGCTGATCGCTGTTGAACTGACCGGGAGGTGACTGAACGCCCGGGTCGCCAGCAGCCAGGCATGATCGCGCACATCGGTCGGCCAACCAGCGGTCACCCCGCCGAACGCTTCGGCATCACCCGAATACAGCGCCCGCAGCGCGTCTTCGTAGCCGGCCTCGTTGCCCGCCATGGCGGTCATGAACCTGTGCAGCGCGTCACGCGCCTCGGCGGCGCGCTCGGCGGGTCCGGCGGCGCGGCGCGCCTGATCGACGAGCCGGCGCAAGACCGCCGAAGCGCCGCCTGATTGCCGGCTCAGCCATTCCCAATGGCGTGGCAACAAGGTGACCTCACGCGCCACGACCCCCAGCTTTGGCCGTCCTGGACCCCGCGCCTCGGCGACCGTTTCCTGCACGGACAGGCGCACGGCTACGTCTGACGGAGACCCGCGCAAATCCAGGTCCACCGCATGACCCGTTGCGTCATTGAAGATCGCCAAAAGTTCGGTCGATCCGGCGTCCCATCGGATTTTGACCTGGAGAGCCACCGCGACTAAATCGCCGGATGCGACCTTGGTTTGCCCCGCGAAGGCCGTGAACATCGACATAAGCGATCCCAATGCAAAAGACACACGCGCCATTGTACCCGGATAAAACGAAACGGCCATATGTATTATCCGGGTAAAATAATCAAATGACAAACCGAATGAGCGCCGAAATGCGCGGGTTCGCGTTAAGGGATACGAGTCGTGATGGAGGAGAATCAATCGTGACCCTTTTTCGTGTTCTTCGCCCTATCCTCCTGGTGATGGCGGCGGTCGCGGCGGCGGCCACCGGCGCGGTCGCCGAGGCGGCGAAAGCCCCGCCCCGGCAATGCTTCCGTCCCGATAATGTCGATGGTTTCAGCGCATCCAACGATCACACCGTCTATATCCGCGTCCGCTACCGCGACGTGTATCGTCTGGATCTGATGAACGACTGCGTGGGCTTGACCTTTCGACAAGCCCTGGGGCTGAAATCGACGCCTGGCGCCGGCTGGATCTGTTCGCCCCTCGACGCCGAGATCGTTTACAGAGAAACCGGGATATCCCAACGCTGTCAGGTCAAGACAATCTACAAGCTCAGCCCGGCCGAAATCGCCGCGCTGCCCAAGCGCGACCGACCCTAATGCCGGCGTCCAGCCAAATCGTTCGAACCGATCATGCGCCTGGGCAGTGTCTAGACCATTGCTGTCGTCCCGCGCCGTCGAAGCCATTCCCGGATCGGCGCATCATAGGCCTGTTCAAACAGGGCCGAGAGGATCAGGGTCAGGGCCAGGGCGACACACCATCCCGTCGCCTTGGCGGATCCC
>JAYUBD010000182.1:0-21174 GCA_043740995.1 Caulobacteraceae bacterium
ACCATGCATGCCAGCCTCCATCCGGCTAACAGCTTGAATCAGACTCGCAACCCAATGGGAATCCCAAATCGATTCAATCAAACCTGGTCACGCTCTAGCGGCCCCCTTTCAGCGTGACCTCTCCGGGCTTGGGCTGGCGGTCGAGCCGGATCGGCTGCGCGTGGTTCATGTTGCGCAGGGCGGGCCAGCCGCGCTAGCCGGTTGGCGGGAAGGCGAGTGCATCACCGCGGTAAATGGCGTGGCGATCAGTCCGAACTATGCAGCCGATAGCCTGGCTCGTTGGCGCTTTGGGCCAGTCGGAGCCAGGGCAGTGTTGTCGCTGTCCGACGGATCGGAGCGCACACTGGTTCTGCAGCGCTACTACTGATCAGCGCGGTCGACGAGCCTCGAACGGCTGCTGCGACATTGTCCTCGTCCGGGCCTGGTGGCCGGGACGCGGGTCCGGAGCGATCACATGAGGCTCCATTCCCCGCCCTCTCGGCTGATCCCGCTCACTCGGGTTTCTCCTACCACTCGTCCTCACGCCCCTCGGGTTACGAAGTCGGTCGCCGTGAGCCATGTCGTAATGCTGCCTCGTTTTCACCGCCGGGAGCTTGCGTTCGCGTACCGATCAGAAAATCACGCCCGCTTCTCCAAGCACGCGCGTTTGGTTGCCTGCGAGGCCACTCGGTCCAAACATCGCGCCGGGCGTCCCAGAGCCGACCGACACGTAGGAGGCCTCGCCACGGATGAAAAAGGGCTCTGTTGCAAAGATTTTCGGGCGTACGAAATTCCTGACAGTCCCCTGACCTGCGACCCCGTCAGATCGCTTGGTCGATCATCTGGTCGTCGATGAATGCGACAAGTTCGGCCATGATGCCCGGCCCGAGATTGAAGGCCCGCTCGATCAATCGAATTTCACCTTGAGCGCCCGGCTGTAGGCACCAGGGGCGGGCCTGGTTTTTGCGCAGGGCCCGCATCACTTCGAATCCCTTGATCGTGGCATAGGCGGTCTTCAACGATTTGAAGCCCAAGGTCGGTTTGATCAGCCGTTTGAGCTTGCCGTGGTCGGCCTCGATCACGTTGTTCAGGTACTTGACCTGGCGATGCTCGGTGTCGGGCGGACATTTCCCTTCGCTCTTCAACTCGCGGATCGCGATGGCGTACGTCGGCGCCTTGTCGGTGTTTATGACGCGCGGCTTTTCCCAAACTTTGAATCCGCGCAACGCCTTGCCCAGGAACCGCTTGGCCGCCTTAGCGTTGCGTGTCGGCGAGAGATAGAAATCGATCGTATCGCCCGCCGATGTCACCGCCCGGTAGAGATAGGTCCACTGGCCTTTGACCTTGATGTAGGTCTCATCAACCCGCCAACTCCCGCGCCAGCACGCTGAGCGCCACGCCCACCGCAACCGACGCTCGATCTCCGGCGCGAAGGCCTGAACCCAGCGGTAGAGCGTCGAATGGTCGACCTCTACCCCGCGCTCGCCCATCATCTCCTCAAGGTCGCGATAGCTGATGCCGTACTTGCAGTACCAGCGCACCGCGCCAAGGATGATCTCACCGCGAAAATGGCGCCATTTGAAATCCCCAGACATCGCGAACCCTCTGCTCAGCAGTCAGCTTTCCCTGCCCCCGTGATTTTTTGCAACAGAGCCGGCTCGCGGGCCTACAGGCGGTTCAGCGACTATCTGCTGCCCAAGGACCAAGTCGCCGCCGAAGCCCACGGCCTGCCGGTGAACGTCGAGCTGGGCGGCTATCTGGCCGGGCGCGCAAGCCTGCTCGATCAACGGTTGACCAGCTTCGCGCGGAGCCTGCGCCGCGGAAACCTGGTGGGCGTGACGCTTGAGGGCGACCGGCTGTCGGTGACGCCGGTCAAAGCAGCCACGCTGGAGGAGGCGCGGTCTCTGGACCGCGCCATCGATGGGCTTCTGCCGCGCGTCCGGATCACCGAGCTCCTGCGGGAGATCGACGCGCTCACCGGGTTCACGGCGATGTTCAGGGACCTGCGATCCGGCAAGGTCCACGACAATCGAAGCTGTATATTGGCCGCGGTCCTCGCCGACGCCACAAAGCTGGGCCTCGAGCGCATGGCCAACGCGAGCCAGGGCGTGACCTATGCCCAACTCGCCTGGACACACAGCTGGTATCTCAGCGAGGAGAACTATCGGGCGGCGTTGGCCAAGATCATCGAGGTCCACCACGCCCAGCCTTTCGCCAAGCATTGGGGCGATGGCCAGGCATCTTCGTCCGACGGCCAATTCTTCCGGTCAGGCCGTCGGCGCGGCGGGGCGGGCGAGGTCAACGCCAAGTACGGGCCGGAACCGGGCTTGCGGATCTACACACACCTTTCCGACATGCACGGCTCGTTCAACACCCGCGTGCTCTCGGCCACGTCGTCGGAGGCGCCCTATGTCCTCGATGGCCTGGTTGGCCGACAAGGCGGCGAGCACTACACCGACACCGGCGGGGCGACGGACCACGTGTTCGCCCTTTGCCATCTCTTGGGCTACCGCTTCGCGCCGCGGATGCGCGATCTTCAGGATCGTCGGCTGGCGATCATCGGGTCGGCGGCGGGGCACAAGACCCTGGACCCGATCCTCGGCCGCCCCATTCGGACCGACCTGATCCAGGAGAACTGGGACGACATCGTCCGCCTGGCGGCGTCGATCAAAGCCGGCGCCGTCGCGCCATCCGTGATGCTCAAAAAGCTTTCCGCCTTCAAGCGCCAGAACCGCCTGGACCTCGCCCTCGCCGAGGTGGGGCGCATCGAGCGCACCCTGTTCACGCTCGACTGGCTGGAGAGTCCGCAGCTGCGCCGGCGCTGCCAGGCCGGGCTCAACAAGAGCGAGGCCCGCCACGCGCTGGCCCAGGCTGTCTTCGTTCACAAGCAGGGCCGGATCGCCGACCGCACCCTGCAGAACCAGGAGCACCGGGCATCGGGGCTGAACTTGGTGATCGCCGCCATCGCGCTGTGGAACACACTATATATGGAGCGCGGGGTCGAGCATCTGCGGGCCCGGGAGGTCGCCGCGCCGGACGCGCTGCTCGCCCATCTATCGCCCATGGGCTGGGCTCACGTCAGCCTCACCGGCGACTACCTTTGGACCGACGCCGCGGCCATCGGCGGATTCAGGCCCTTGAACGACCCAGCCGACCGGCTCTATCGCGCGGCGTAGTCAATGTTCCCTGTTCGTGCCTGAATGCGTGGTTTAGCGCACTAACCTTGAGGTGAGCCCAAGCATGGTCGTGCAACCGGCCTCATCAAGGCGGTCGACGCCAAGGCCGGAACCCTGACCATCCAGCATGGCCCAATCCCGGGGGTCGGCTGGCCGGCCATGACCATGACCTTCAAGGCAAAGCCGGTCACCTTGCTCAAGGGTCTCAAGGTCGGCCAGACCATCGGCTTCGACGCGACGGTCCGCGGCGCGGCGGCGGAGGTGACCGCCGTGAGACCAAAGTAACGGCGTAAGGGCGGCCGGTGCTCGCACTTTGCCGGCCGCAGCGCTCGGCGCCTGGGACCGACTCATGGGGCCGTTGCGACGCGACATCGTCGGCGGTGCCAGGCGCTGCGAGCGCGCGTTCGAGACCAACGTACGAGTTCTCGCCACTCAGTTGAGCGTTTGACGAATTCGATGTCGCCACAAAACGTCCGTTTGGAGAAATTTACAAGCGCCCTCCACGCGGACGGCATGGACGGCGACGACCCAGGACCACGCCAGTCATTGCGCGCTAGGGTTCGCCAGAGCTCGACGCCCGGGCATTCGCCATTGCGCCCTCAGGTCGCCGTGACTTTCTAAATCCCTCGTCCAAATGGCGACGGTCTCATGTCCGCGACCAAGGTCCTGTGGGGCCAGATCATTGTCGTTTGCCTGATTGCGCTCTTGTTCGTGTGGGCGGCGACGCAGTTTGTCGCCTGGCGTTTGGGGTTTCAGGCGGGTTTGGGTGAACCGTGGTTTTACGTCGCCCGCCATTGGCGTATCTACCCGCCGCTACGCTTCTTCTGGTGGTGGTATTGTTTCGACGCCTATGCGCCGGACGTGTTTATGGAGAGCGCCTATATCGCCTCGTCCGGCGGGTTCGTGGCCATCGGCGTGGCGATCGTAATGTCGGTGTGGCGCGCCCGCGAAGCGCGGGATGTGACGACCTACGGCTCGGCGCGGTTCGCGACGGTGCGCCAGATCCGCGCCGCCGGCCTGCTGGGGGAAGACGGCGTTGTCCTGGGTCGGTACGCGGGCGAGTATCTGCGCCATGCCGGCCCCGAGCATGTCCTCTGTTTCGCGCCGACGAGGAGCGGCAAGGGCGTGGGTCTGGTCGTGCCCACCCTGCTGACGTGGCCAGGGAGCGCCGTCGTCCACGACATCAAGGGTGAGAATTATGGTCTGACCGCCGGCTGGCGGGCGCGGTTCGGTCGGGTCGTCCGGTTCGATCCCACGGACGCGACATCGGACGCCTACAACCCGTTGCTGGAGGTGCGGCGGGGGGACCAGGAAGTGCGCGACGTACAGAACATTGCCGATATCCTGGTCGATCCGGAAGGGGCGTTGGAGCGGCGCAACCATTGGGAGAAGACCTCCCACGCCCTGTTGGTGGGGGCCATCCTGCACGTCCTCTACGCCGAGGCCGACAAGACCCTGGCCGGGGTGGCGAACTTCCTCTCGGATCCGCGCCGTCCGATGGCTGAGACCCTGCAGGCCATGCTGGCGACACCCCATTTGGGGAAGGGCGGGGTGCATCCGGTGGTGGCCTCGGCGGCGCGGGAGCTGTTGAACAAATCGGAGAACGAGCGCTCCGGGGTGCTCTCCACGGCGCTGTCGTTCCTGGGGCTCTACCGCGACCCGGTGGTCGCCCAGGTGACCCGGCGTTGCGACTGGCGGATCGCCGATCTGGTCGAGGCGCGCGCGCCCACGACGCTCTATCTCATCGTCCCGCCTTCGGACATCGCCCGCACCAAGCCGCTGGTGCGCTTGCTTTTGAACCAGATCGGTCGACGCCTGACCGAGACGCTGGATCCGGCGGGCCGGCGCCATCGATTGCTGTTGATGCTCGACGAGTTTCCGGCCCTCGGGCGGCTGGATTTCTTCGAGACGACGCTGGCCTTCATGGCCGGCTATGGCCTCAAGGCCTTCCTGATCGCTCAATCGCTCAATCAGATCGAGAAGGCCTACGGCCAGAACAATTCCATCCTCGACAACTGCCATGTGCGGGTCAGTTTCGCGACCAATGACGAGCGCACCGCCAAGCGGATCTCGGACGCCCTGGGCACCGCCACCGAGCTTCGGGCGATGAAGAACTACGCCGGCCACCGGCTTTCGCCGTGGCTGGGCCATCTGATGGTGTCGCGCCAGGAAACCGCCCGGCCCCTGCTCACCCCCGGCGAGATCATGCAGCTTCCGCCCGCCGACGCCATCGTCCTAGTCTCCGGCGTGCCGCCGATCCGGGCCAGGAAGGCGCGCTACTACGCCGACCCCCAGTTGCAGTCCCGCGTCCTGCCGCCTCCGGTCTCGGTAGCGACCGGGAGCAAATTGAAAGACGGCGGCGGCAAGGGTGTTGATCAAAAGCCAGCCGACGACTGGAGCGAATTGGGCCCCGTCGACGCGCCGCCCGTGCCGAAGAAGCGAAAGCCGGGCGAGGCCAAGTTCGACGAGGACGGCGACAACGCCGGGATCCGCCGCGAACCGGAGCTTCCTCCGCATGAGGCCGTCGCGCCGGAGACGGCGCCCACGTCGGTCCCCAGTGAGTTTGAGTTCGGCGAGGACGGCCGGGAGGAGGACGAGACGGTCGTCGCCGGGCGCGCGTTGATGGGCCAGTTCGGCGGCCTTGCCCGTCAGGCAAGCATGGATCCGGCCGATGGGCTGGGGCTTTGAGGAGAGGGCCGTGACGTGAAGGCGCGCCTCTCGGTCTATCTTGATCCGCCGGTGATGGCGGCCCTGGCCGCCTATGCGGCACGGCGCGACAAATCGCTCTCGATCATCGCCGAAGCGGCCATCGGCGCCTTCGTCGCGCCGGAAGGTCCGGATCGTCTGGAGTCGGCTCTCTCGCGGCGGTTGGATCGCCAGGCCCGCCAGATCGAGCGGCTGGAGCGGGACGTCGGGGTGTCGGTGGAGATGCTGGCCCTGTTCGTGCGCTTCTGGCTGACCGTCACCCCGCAGTCCGCCGAGCGCTCCGACGCCGCCGCCCGCGCCATCGGCAAGGACCGGTTCGAGGGCTTTGTCGCGGCCCTCGGCCGGCGACTCGCCGCCGGGCGCAGTCTGGCGCGCGAAGTCCGCGTGGAGGGTGCGGGACCGCACGACGCGGCGGATTTGGGCGTCGGCTAGGGACCGGATCCGCCGCCGGCCTGTCGTTGCACGCCAGAGCCCTACGCTCCGCAGAGGCCTGTTGCCTGGGGCCGATCACAGGTCTCTTTGCTCATCCCCAGGAGCGGCCGCGATGGTGGGGCCGCCTAGAACTGATGAGGCGTTCGTCGTGGGGACCGTGGCCTATCGCAGCGAGGCTTTCGCGCGCGGCGCGCGCATGCTGCGCACGGCCTTGGGGCCCGACATCGCCCGCTGGCTCGAGGATCCAACGGTTGTTGAGGTCATGCTCAACCCCGACGGGCGCCTGTGGATCGACCGTCTGACGGACGGGATCGCCGACACCGGCCTGCGGCTTTCCCCCGCCGATGGCGAACGTATCGTTCGCCTGGTCGCCCACCATGTCGGCGCCGAGGTCCATCCGGGCGCACCGCGGGTCTCGGCGGAACTGCCCGAGACCGGCGAGCGGTTCGAGGGCCTGATCCCGCCTGTGGCCCAGGCCCCGTGTTTCGCGATCCGCAAGCCGGCCGTCGCCGTCTTCACCCTCGCCGACTATGTCGCGGCGGGCATCATGCGGGCGGACGAGGCAGAGGCCCTGCGCCTCGCCGTCGCCGAGCGGCGCAACATCCTCGTCGCCGGCGGCACCTCCACCGGCAAGACCACCCTGGTCAACGCCCTGCTGGCCGAGATGTCCGAGACCGGTGATCGCATCGTCCTGATCGAAGACACCCGTGAACTGCAATGCGCCGCGCCCAATCTGGTCGCCCTGCGCACCAGGGACGGCGTCGCCTCCCTGTCCGATCTCGTCCGTTCGTCCCTGCGTCTTCGCCCTGACCGCATCCCCATCGGCGAGGTGCGCGGCCCCGAAGCCCTCGATCTCCTCAAGGCCTGGGGCACCGGCCATCCGGGCGGCGTCGGCACCATCCACGCCGGCACAGCCCTGGGCGCGCTGCGCCGGCTCGAGCAACTGATCCAGGAGGCGGTGATCACCGTCCCGCGCGCCCTGATCGCCGAGACCATCGATCTGATCGCCGTCCTCGCCGGACGCGGCGCCGATCGGCGCCTGGTCGAGCTCGCCCGCGTCGCCGGCCTCTCATCCGCCGGCGACTACCACCTCACGCCCCTTGGAGAGTCCTGATGATCCTGCTTCGTCCCCCTGTCCACGCGGGCCGCTGGTTCGCCGCCGCGTCGGCCGTCGTCCTGACCGTCCTCCTGGCCGCCCCGGCTCATGCGTCCGGCTCGTCCATGCCCTGGGAAGCCCCCCTCAATCAGATCCTGCAGTCGATCCAGGGGCCCGTCGCCAAGATCATGGCGGTGATCATCATTATCATCACTGGCCTCACCCTGGCCTTTGGCGACACGTCGGGGGGGTTTCGGCGGCTGATCCAGATCGTCTTTGGCCTCTCGATCGCCTTCGCCGCCTCCAGCTTCTTCCTCTCCTTCTTCTCCTTCGGCGGTGGGGCGCTGGTCTGATGGCGAGCGGCGCTGATCCTTATGCCTTACCGGGCTTCGAAGCGCCGGTGCATCGCTCCCTGGCCGAGCCCATGCTGATGGGTGGCGCGCCACGGTCGGTGGCCATCCTCAACAGCACCCTGGCCGCGGCTCTGGGCCTGGGCCTGCGTTTGTGGATTCCCGGCCTGGTCCTCTGGGCCGTCGGCCACGGTGCGGCCGTGTGGGCGGCCCGGCGCGATCCGCACTTCGTCGATGTTACCCGTCGGCACCTGCGCATCCCCGCGCACCTGGGGGTCTGATCCGATGATGCGTCTGGCCGAATACCGCACCCGACAAACGAGCCTCGCCGATTTCCTGCCGTGGGCGGCCCTGGCGGCGCCGGGCGTCGTCCTCAACAAGGACGGCAGTTTGCAGCGCACCGCCAGATTCCGGGGGCCGGACCTGGAGAGCGCCACGGCGTCCGAACTGGTCGGCGCCTCGGCGCGGCTCAACAATGCGCTTCGCCGTCTGGGCTCCGGCTGGGCGGTGTTCGTCGAAGCCCAGCGCAACGGCGTCGGCGACTATCCGGCCAGTCAATTTCCCGATCCCGCCTCCGAACTGGTCGACGCCGAGCGGCGCGCGCAATTCGAGGAGGAAGGCGCGCATTTCGAGAGCGCCTACTATCTCACCCTGCTCTATCTGCCGCCGGCCGACGAGGCTTCGCGCGCCGAGCGCTGGCTCTACGACACGCCGCCGGAGGATCGCATCGAGGGCGCCGACGCCCGCGCCATCCTGGCCGGCTTTGTCGACCGCACCGACCGCGTGCTGCAGTTGATCGAGGGCTTCGTCCCCGAGGCGGCCTGGCTCACCGACGTCGAGACCCTGACCTATCTGCATTCCACCGTCTCGACCCGACGCCATCGCGTTCGCGTGCCTGAAGTTCCCATGCACCTGGACGCCATTCTCGCCGACGAGCCCCTGACCTGCGGCCTCGCGCCCAGGCTGGGAAGCGCGCACCTGAGGGTGCTGACCATCATGGGCTTTCCGACGGCGACGTATCCGGGTGTCCTCGACGATCTCAACGCCGTGGCCTTCCCCTACCGCTGGATGACCCGGGCCATTTGCCTCGACAAGACCGATGCGGTGCGGCTGCTGACCCGCATCCGCCGCCAATGGTTCGCCAAGCGCAAGTCGATCGGCGCCATCCTGAAAGAGATCATGACCAATGAGGCCTCGGCCCTGCTGGACACCGACGCCCACGCCAAGGCGTTGGATGCCGACGCGGCCCTGGTCGAGCTCGGCTCCGATCTGATCGGGGAGGCCTTCGTCACCGCCACCGTCACGGTGTGGGACGAGAACCCGCGTGTCGCCGACGAAAAGCTGCGCCTGGTGGAAAAGGTCATCCAGGGCCGCGATTTTACCTGCATGACCGAGACGGTGAACGCGGTCGAAGCCTGGCTGGGATCCCTGCCTGGGCACCCCTACGCCAATGTGCGTCAGCCGCCGGTCTCGACCCTCAACCTCGCCCACATGATCCCGCTCTCGGCGGTGTGGGCCGGTCCCGTTTGCGACGACCACTTGAACGCCCCGCCGCTTCTCTTCGGCAAGACCCAGGGGGCGACGCCGTTCCGATTGAGCCTGCACGTCGGCGATGTCGGCCACACCCTGGTGGTGGGCCCCACCGGCGCCGGCAAATCGGTCCTGCTGGCCCTGATGGCCCTGCAGTTCCGCCGCTACGCCGGCGCCCAGGTGTTCGCCTTCGACTTCGGCGGCTCCATCCGCGCCGCGGCTCTCGCCATGGGCGGCGACTGGCATGATCTCGGCGCGACCGGCGCTGCGAGCGCTGGAGAACTGATGGTGGCCTTGCAGCCGCTGGCGCGGGTGGACGATCCGGCCGAACGGGCCTGGGCGGCGGCATGGCTGGCCGCGATCCTTGGGCGTGAGGGCGTGGAGGTGAAACCGCACGTCAAGGAGCATCTGTGGTCGGCCTTGGGATCGCTCGGCTCCGCGCCGGTGAGCGAGCGGACCCTGACGGGCCTCTCGGTCCTGCTGCAGCTCAACGCCCTCAAGCTGGCCCTGCGGCCCTACACCCTCGACGGTCCCTGGGGGCGCCTGCTCGACGCCGACGCCGAACGCCTGGGCGAGGGCGACGTGCAGGTGTTCGAGACCGAGGGCCTGGTCGGCTCGGCCGCCGCCGCCGCCGTCCTCGCCTATCTCTTCCACCGCATCGAGGGGCGCCTCACCGGCGCGCCGAGCCTGCTGATCGTCGACGAGGGCTGGCTGGCGCTCGATGACGCGACCTTCGGCGCCCAGCTGCGTGAATGGCTGAAAACCCTGCGCAAAAAGAACGCTTCGGTGGTCTTCGCCACTCAGTCCTTGGCCGACATCGAAACCAGTCCGATCGCCCCGACGATCATCGAAAGCTGCCCGACCCGCATCCTTTTGCCCAACGAGCGAGCGGTCGAGCCGCAGATCACCGCCATCTATCGGCGTTTTGGGCTCAACGACCGGCAGATCGAAATCCTCAGCCAGGCCACGCCCAAGCGCGACTACTACTGCCAGAGCCGCAGCGGCAATCGCCTGTTCGAGCTGGGCCTCGGCGATGTAGCCCTGGCCTTCTGCGCCGCCTCGTCCAAGGCCGACCAGGCCCTGGTCGGCGAGGTGTTGGCGCAGGCGGGGCGCGAGAATTTCGCGGACGCCTGGCTGCGCCGTCGCGATCTCGCCTGGGCCGCCGACATGCTGCGGCCCGAACCTCCACGGACCGAAACCCTCGACCCCGTCATCCCCCCACACCTGGAGCTCACGCCATGACCACGCCCGCTTTTCGTTTCCGGTCCCTTCACCGCGCCGCCGCCGCGGGCGCCGCCCTGGTCCTCCTCGCCGTGGCCCCGGTCCCGGCGAGCGCCCAGTGGACGGTGTACGATCCGGCGAACTATTCGCAAAATGTGCTGACCGCCACCCGGTCCCTGACCCAAATCAACAACGAGGTCAAAAGCCTGCAGAACCAGGCGCAGATGCTGATCAACGAGGCGCGCAACCTCGAGAACCTGCCGTTTTCGGCAATCGGTCAGCTCACCGCCACCATCCAGCGCACCCAGCAGTTGCTGAAAGAGGCCCAGGGTCTGGTCTACAATGTCGGCTCAATCCAGACCGCGTTTTCGAAGACCTATCCGAAGAGCTATGGCGGCGCGACATCGCAGGCCCAGCTCTCCAGCGACGCCCGGACGCGCTGGACCAATGCGCTCGCCGCCTATCAGGACGCCCTGAAGACCCAGGCGACCGTCGTCGGCAATCTGGATGTCACCCGCACCCAGGTCTCGGCCCTGGCCGCCTCCAGCCAGGGCGCGGCCGGCGCACTGCAAGCCAGCCAGGCCGGCAATCAGCTCCTGGCCCTGCAGACCCAGCAACTGGCGGACCTGACCGCCCTCATAGCCGCTGAAGGACGCGCCGCGGCCATGGCGGGGGCCAAGAGCGCCGGCGACGACGCGCAAGGCCGGGTGCAGTTGCAGCAGTTCCTCGCCCCCGGCGCCGGCTATCAGCCGAGCGCCATCACCATGTTCCACTAGGGGCAGGGGCGGTGCTCAACACCACCCTTTGGGTGCGCATTGGCGCGGGGGCCTTCGTCCTTGCGGCCGTCGGCGTCGCCGCCCTGCAGACGCGCCAGGGTGAACCCCTGATCACCGCGCCGCTCGTCGCCGCCGATCCGTCCATCGATCATGGCGATCCCCTCGTCGATGCGCTTGAGCGTTGCCAGGGTGCGACTGCGCAGCCCGCGACATGCGAGCCGGTCTGGGCCGCCAACCGCCGCCGCTTCCTCGGCCTCCCCCAAAAGCCCACCCAAAGAGCCGCCGCGAACGAATCGCCGGCGCCCGTGGCGCCATGAATACGGGGGTGGTGGACCAGTTCTTGAATGTGTTCACCCGCTATATCGATAGCGGGTTCGGATTGCTGCGGCCCGAGGTGGCGTATGTGGCGACGACGTTGATCGTCATCGACGTGACGTTGGCGGCTTTGTTTTGGAGCTGGGCGCCGGACGAGGACATCATCGCGCGGCTGGTCAAAAAGACCCTGTTCGTGGGCGTGTTTGCCTATCTGATCGGCAATTGGGCGTCGCTGTCGAAGATCGTGTTCGAGAGCTTTGCGGGTCTGGGTCTGAAGGCGTCCGGGACGGCCCTCGCGGAGGCCGATTTCCTGCGGCCGGGGCGCATCGCCCAGGTCGGCCTGGACGCCGGGACGCCGATCCTGCAGTCGCTCACCCCCTTGATGGGCGTGCCGGCCTTCTTCGAGAACTTCGTGCAGATCGCCGTCCTTATCCTGGCCTGGCTGATCGTGCTGATCGCCTTCTTCATCCTGGCCATTCAGCTCTTCGTCACCCTGATCGAGTTCAAGCTCGCCACCCTCGCCGGCTTCGTGCTGATCCCGTTCGGCCTCTTCGGCAAGACCGCCTTCGCCGCCGAGCGGGTGCTGGGGCTGGTGATCTCGTCGGGCGTCAAGGTTCTCGTTTTGGCGGTGATTGTCGGCATCGGCTCGACATTGTTCACTCAGTTCACGACGGGATTTCCGGCGACGCCGACCATCCAGGACGCCATGGCCCTGGCGCTCGCCGCCCTCACCCTGCTGGGTCTGGCCATCTTCGCGCCCGGCGTGGCCAACGGCATCGTCACCGGCGGTCCGCAACTGGGCGCGGGCGCCGCGGTGGGAACCGGGCTCGTGGCGGGCGGCATGGTCGCCGCCGGCGTTGGTCTGGCGGCGGGCGCCGGCGGGGCCATCGCCGGACTCTCCCGCGGCGGCGCATCCCTGGCCGGGGCGTCCGTCGGCGCCGCGCGCGGCGCGGCCGGCGCTTCGGGGGCCACGGGCGCCGCCGGAGCGACCGGCGCCGCAGGCGAGGCCGCCGCCTCCAGTCCCCTGCAGCGCGCCGCTGCGTCTGGCGCGGGCGGGTCAACGCCCAGCGGAGCCGGACCTGGCGCCTCGACCAAAGCCGGCGGGTCGGCCCTGGCCGAACGCGGCGCGTCGGCGGCGGTCCACGGGGTCAAGAGCGCTGACGGCGGCGCCGGCGGCGGAACGAGCGCGGATGTTTCGGAGGACGGGGAATGAATGTGTTTCAACGCAGCGACGTTCGTTATGGCCGCACGCCGGGGCCGGTGACGCCCTATCAGCGCTCCGCCCAGGTGTGGGACGACCGCATCGGATCGGCACGCGTGCAGGCGGCAAGCTGGCGGCTGATGGCGCTGAGCGAACTGGCCCTCGTCGCCGGCCTCGCCGGCGCGCTCGTCTGGCAGGCCACGCGCGGGACGGTGACGCCCTGGGTGGTTCAGGTCGACCGTCTGGGCCAGGCCCAGGTCGTCGCCCCTGCGGACCGCGCCTTTACGCCCACCGACGGCGAGATCGCCTGGCATCTGGCCAGGTTCATCGAGGAGGTGCGCGGCGTCCCGGCCGATCCGGTGGTGGTGCGGGAGAACTGGCTGAAGGCTTATGACTTCACCACCGACAAGGGGGCTCTGGCCCTCAACGGCTACGCCCAGGCCGCCGACCCCTTCGCCAAGGTCGGGACCGTCGAGGTTTCCGTCGAGGTCGCCAGCGTCATTCGCGCCTCGCCGTCGAGCTTCCGCGTCGCCTGGATCGAGCGGTCCTACGCCAATGGCGCCCTGGCCGCGACCGAGCGCTGGAGCGCGATCATCACCGTTGTCCTGCAGACGCCGCACGACGCCGACACTCTCCGGAAAAATCCTCTCGGCATCTACGTCACCGCCATCAACTGGTCCAAGGAGCTTGGCCAATGACGCCTTCCATCCGTCTCTCCCTGCCGGCCCTTCTGGCGGGCGGTCTCTCCCTCACCGCCTGCGCGACCCATAGGCCGCCAACGATCGCCCTCGACGCCTCAGTGGCGACGCCGGCCATCCCCGAACCCTCGGTCCCCAAACCGGTTGACGTCGTCGCCGTCCCCGAACCGTTGCCTCTGCCTGGTCAGCTCAAGGCCCTGGAGCCGGCGAGCGAAAGCCTCGCGTCCGAGGCGCATGCGCCGACCGCGCGCGTTGAGACCGCCAACGTGGCCGCAAGGATCCAGCCCAGCGTCGCCGGCTACGTCAACGCCGTGCAGGTCTATCCGTATGCGGAGGGCGCGCTCTACCAGGTTTACGCCGCGCCCGGCGACGTCACCGACATTGCCCTGGAGGCGGGCGAGCAACTGGCCGGAACCGGACCGGTGGCGGCGGGCGACACCGTGCGTTGGATCATCGGCGATACCGAGAGCGGCTCAGGGCTGGCCCGCCGCGTGCATATTCTCCTCAAACCCACCCGCGCCCTGCTCACGACCAATCTCGTCATCAACACCGACCGGCGCACCTATCATCTGGAGCTGCACGCGCTGGCGCACACCTACATGGCCTCGGTCTCCTGGGCCTATCCCGCCGATCAGCTGATCGCGCTCAAGGGCAGGCAGCGAGAGGCTGAGATCGCCGCGCCGGTGGACCTGGGCGTCGATGTGGCCAAGCTCGCCTTCCGCTACCGCATCGAAGGCGACAGGCCGCCCTGGCGGCCCACCACGGCCTTCGACGATGGCCAGAAGGTCTACATCCAGATGCCGGCCAATCTGGCGCAGGGCGAGGCGCCACCGCTCTTCGTCATCGGTCAGGACGGCAAGGGTGAACTGGTCAACTACCGCGTGCGGCAAAACTACTACATCGTCGATCGCCTGTTCGCGGCGGCCGAGCTTCGCCTGGGCGACAAACATCAGAGCGTCGTGCGGATCGTGCGCGCCGATGGCCGGCGGGGTCCGTCATGAGCGATGAGGCCGCCCCCCATGATGCGCCGCCGGTCTCCGAGCAGGAGATCGCCCGGGACCTGCGCCTGCGCACCCCGCGCCCTGGGGTCAAGCAGCTCTCCCGCAAGGTCATCATCGGTCTTTCCGCCGTCGCGTCGGGCGCGATCCTGGGCGCGACCGTCGTCGCCTTGCAGGCCCATCAAGGCGCGGCCAAGCCCGAGGAGCCCATCGCCACCGACCACAAGGCGACCGCCGACAAGCTCGCGGCCATGCCCAAGGACTACACCGGCCTGAAGACGACCGGCGGCGGCGCGGCGGGGGTTCCGCAGCTTGGTCCGCCCTTGCCGGGAGATTTTGGCAGGCCGATGCTGGCGGCCCAGCAGGCCGGCCAGCCGGTCGCTGGGCCGCCTATGCCAGGGGCCGCGACCCCGGGCTCGACGCCGCCAGAAAATCCGGAGGCTCAACGGCGGACCGAGGAACGCGAAGGCGCCCGCCTCTCGAAACTCTTCACCAGCGCTAGCCTCACCGAGGCGACGCCGCCTACGGCCGCCGAGACATCTCCCTTTCCGCTCGGCGCCGGGGAAGGGGGCAAGGCCGCGACGCCGGCGGCCGAGGCCCAGCCCAATGGTCAGGACCGAAAGCTAGCCTTCCTCGGCGGGGCGTCGGACAAGACCCCGGTCAGCGCCGAACGGTTGATGGCGCCGGCCTCGCCCTATGTCGTGCAGGCGGGCACAGTGATCGCCGGGGCCTTGGTGACCGGCATCCAGTCGGACCTCCCCGGACAGATCACCGGCCAGGTGACGCAGGACGTCTATGACAGTCCGACCGGACGCTTCCTGCTGATCCCGCAAGGCTCGAAGCTGATCGGGATTTACGACAGCCAGGTCACCTTCGGTCAATCCAGGGTGCTGCTGGTCTGGACCCGCCTCATCCTCCCCAATGGCCAATCGATCACGCTGGAACGCCAGCCCGGCGCGGACGCGCAGGGGTCCTCAGGCCTGCAGGACGGCGTGAACGATCATTGGGGCCGGCTGCTCAAAGGCGCGCTACTCTCCACCTTGCTCAGCGTTGGGGCCGAAGCCGGGTCCACCGGCCAGACCAACAATCTAGGCGACGCCGTGCGGCGGGGAGCCTCCGAGTCCGTCAGTCAAACCGGAGCGCAGATCGTCGCGCGCGACCTCAACGTCCAGCCGACCCTGACCATTCGGTCGGGTTACGAAGTGCGGGTGATCGTCAATCGCGATCTCGTGCTTGCGCCGTATGGCGGGTGAGGTCCGGACATTGGCGACGCTGAAACTGGGCCCGATCGTCGACGAAAAGCCGATCAAGATCACCGTCGAGCTATCGGCGGCGGTGTGGCGGGATCTGACGGATTATGCGCGCGTGCTGGGAGATCAGACCGGTCAGGCGGCTGAGCCGACAAGACTGGTGGGGCCGATGTTGGCGCGGTTCATGGCCGCCGATCGGGGATTCGCTAAGGCGCGGTGAGGGGTTGACCTAACCCCGAACGCCATTTGACACACCGCATAAGGCAATATCGTTTTCACGAGGAATTCCACAAAGAACGTTATATGTGACTAGTGGGGCGGTCGCGATTAGGCACTTCAGTAATTGCGGTTATAGTCGGCGGTTAGGCCGGTCTGGGCGGCGAGATCGCCTAGCACCGATATGGTGGTCCCAAGCAGAACCTGCATACGTTCCGGGTCGTCCCAATATTCAACGCCATGCTTGCCCCCATGGAAGAGGTTGTTGCGCACGGTGTTGGCCAGGCGTACGACTTTCTCGAGCTCGCTCGCACCTGGATTGAAGGCCACATCACGGAACTCTAGCTCGTGTTCGCCGACAATCTGCCGCTGAGGCCGAGCCTCAACCAGGGCCTTACCCGCCGGCGAAAGCACATACTGGTCGCGGAAAGCGCGGATGTAGCCGTCCCAGTCAACTTCGGC
Organism: Caulobacteraceae bacterium; assembly: GCA_043740995.1. Taxonomy (GTDB): domain Bacteria; phylum Pseudomonadota; class Alphaproteobacteria; order Caulobacterales; family Caulobacteraceae; genus Acaudatibacter. The sequence continues at coordinate 16,407 of JAYUBD010000182.1, forward strand.
GTTGGCCCCAACTCGATCGTCCTTAAGGATGCGCGCCTCCTTCAGCGCGAACTCGAACCGCGAGAACCTGAAGAAGAAGTCGAAGGCGAGGTTTCGCAGCTGCTCCGAGATTTCTTCGTGGCGCATAGGCGTCAATATCTCTGCAAGCTTGGCCAGGTCGACGCCGCGAGGGTGAGGACCGCCTCTACCTTGTGATCGTCGGCGTCCATTCGTGCTCCCCGGCGCCACGACATACGACCGCCCGGAAGGGGGAACGAAATGCCGCAACAGTGGCCCATGGTGCAGCTTAAGCGAGTGACGCGCCATACCCCAGCTCCGGCCGTCGCGCGGTGGTTCAGACTCCCACGCGTTGTGAGGTCTTTGGGCCTTTCTGTGCGCCGGTCAGGGCGCGTGCCGGGTGCTTCAGCGACCGGTCCCGTCCTGGCCGCACCATCATCCACGGGAAAACGATCTCGCGGGGCATCTGTCCGGAGAACCGGTAGCCAGTGTTCTCGACGTGCCAGGCGTTGCCGCCCAGGGAGCCCATGCCAGGTAGGCTGTACATCTTCCGCTCGTTCTCAAGGTGGTCTCCGGGCACGGCCCAGATCAGCAGGTGTTCGAGCTCCTCCACCGCGCGACCGATGCGCTCGATCCGATTGCGACCTTTCATATCCACTACTGCGTAGGTGAAGCGCACTGTGCCGCGTTTGGCAACGATCGCCTTCGCGGTCTTGTGGTTGCCGAAGCGGGTGAGAGGCGACTTTGTCAGCCCGACGTAGACAATCTGATCCTTGGTGCGGGCGTTCCCGTGGTCACGCAGGAGAATGTAGAGAAAAGGCTGGTCGGTGTCGAACGCGGGTTGGTTCTGACCCTTCGCCCACCGCCTTGGCGGTCGCCAATTGAGCTCGACCGGGTGGTATAAGCCCGCACCGGCGCGATTGCAGACGTCGGCGGGCGCGTCACCCCAGTCAATGCCGCGAAACCCCTGAAGCATGCCCTCCTCCGTCAGGTGGCTGAGGCCGATAGAAGTCGATATCCTAGACGGCTCCGGGTGGCGCGGCCGAGCTCGGCGCCTTTCCGGAAAGCGGACCTCCGACGCTGATTCCTGGCGCTCGTTCGTTTCGGCTCCCGCATCACTCGCCCGGCTCGATGGCGAAATCCGGGTCAGGCTCAACGACCTCGTCCGGTGGGCCTAGCGGTGGACTCCGCCAATCATAGGCTGCGTCGGCGCACGCGCGGAAGTTTGCGTCGAGGTCAGGAGCGAGCATTCGAATTTTGGCCAAGCGCCGGGCCGTGTCGCGGAAATAGCCTGACTCTGTGATGGTCAGCGCCCGATCTAGGATTGTCCGTTCGCGGTAGGACAGCCACTTCTTCAGCGGCTGGAACCCCCCGACCGTGAAATCCCAAACTTCTGACGGCACATTGCGCCAGAACACGTCGGCGTTGAGGTAGATGTCGGTTGTTCGCTCCCCCAGCGTCGACGCCTGGTCTGCGCAGGCTTGCTCGGCCGCCGAGTAGTCTCGCTGGTCCAGCTTCCCGGGTCCTGGCATGACCTTGTGACTGGAATCCAACGCTCCCCAACGCGCGGTCAGGGCAAAATCCTCGCCATTCGCCGCGCCCCCGCCGGCCTTGGTCAGGATCGCGATGAGGCGTAGCGCAGGCTCGATCTTGCCCGCGGTCACACCGCTTACGGCGACGTCCGGATCGAGCAAGTCGGCAATCTGCTTCCCAAGGGCTGCCGATGCGCGAAGCTGTTCAGGATCCACCGGCATCGGCACCCGTGGCCAGTCCTGGACGATTGCATCCTGGTTCTCTTCCAACCATTCCGGTGAATAGGCGATCGCAAGGGCATGCCACCACACGGCCGCGGAGTCGGCATGGCCCGGTTCCACCCACGATCCGAGGCCCAGATAACGCAGGTAGTGCCGGGCGCCAGCCGAAAGATTCGGATGCGCCAAGCCGCCATCGAGCGCCATTCCTCCGTCGCTCGCGTCGCGGTGCAGGATCACGGGAAATGGGTGAGTATTCGGGTCAAGCATGTGGTCGCCGGGAAGCACCCGCGTTGCGAATACAGGAAAACCCTCATCAGGCTTTCGCGCTTGGGTTCGCGTGGCGAGGAAAGTCGTGCCGGCGCGTTCCTGCGCGGCGACCTCCGGCCGGGAGCGATTCCAGAGGGGCCCAACGCTGGTATGGAAGCACCAGCGATTGTCGAAGGGGTGCAACGCGATCTTCGCAAAACGCCCAGCCGTCAGCCCGCCGGCGGCCAGGATCTTGGCGCGAGCCTTCACGGGATCGAATGCCGCGGCTGGAAACACTGGACCAGTTCCTCGGGTTCTGAGCTCGTCAATGGTCATGGCGGGGTCGCAGTAGTCTGCCATCTTGGCTCGCAACGTCGCCTCGTCATGGTGGGTAAGGGCCCCCTTCCGCTTCTCGACCACGCCGCTCCAGTCGTCGCGTTCCGATAGCTCCCTCAGCGACGGCCAGTGCCGGTAGGCCTCCAGCGCCGCATCGGGTAGCAGCGTAAACCGATTTTCGGGCGTGGGCTGCGTCGGCTGATAGGTCGCCTCGAACGCCTCGGGCTCGAGATCTAGGGTCGCAAGTAGATCCGTTCGCTTGCTGGCGCCCCAAAAGTGACGAAACCGAGCGTCAGCCGCCTTCGGACCATCGTCGCGGCGAACCATGAGGGCGATCGCTGTGCCGACCTGGATCCCTTCCGGATTGCTCGGGGTTGAAAAGACCGACGGATCAGGGCGACCGTCCGGTGTGACTTTTCCAGTCTGCCGGCTATCGCCGTTCATGCTGTCGATCCAAATGTCGTCAAACGACCCCACGAAGCGCTGCCGCATGACCACGAAAGAGCGATAGGCGAGATAAGAGAAATTCGTGATGTAGCAGACGATCCCGCGATGAGTTGTTTCGGCGATTCGACGCTCGGCGATGCGCAAGAACCGCACGTAGAGATCGTTGAGATTATGCCTTCGCACGCGCCAGACTTGCCGAAGTCCTTCCTTGTACGGCTCAACCAGATTCCCTTCCTGCGCAGGAATAGCTCCGTCGTAGGCGCGATAGGGCGGATTCCCGAGCACGACCAAGATCGGCTGCGCGCGCTTCACCTCCCCGGCCAGGTCGCGTTCGGTCTCCATCTCAGGGAACGGAAGGTGGGGCTCGGGGCCTGTCGAGTGCCAACCGGTGAGCGAGTTGGTCAGATAGACTGCTGCCCGCTCTCCGGTGTCGCCGTCCAACGGCGCTCCCGCTTGCCGCAGCAGGTTGCCGATCTGCCAATGCGCTACAACAAACGGGGCGGGCATGATTTCAAAACCCGCCACGCGGCGGGTCGCGGCCGCCTTGAGCTCGGCAGCAACCCCGGCATCTTCGCCTTTCTCCCGGAGCGTCCGCTCGATTCTGCGCAGTACCTCCACAACGAATGACCCGGTGCCGCACGCCGGGTCCAGGACCCATACGTTGGGGTCAGCAAGCCCATCCGGGATCAACAGTTCGGTTCGCAACGCCCGGTCGACGCGCTCGACCATGTATTGGACGATCTCTACCGGCGTGTACCAGACGCCCATTTGCTTCCGAAGCTCAGGATCAAAGGCCTCGAGGAAAGGCTCGTAGAAATATTGGACAGCCTGGTCGTCGTCGAAGGTCGCGAAAAAGGCGGTCCTATCCACGCGATCAAGGGTCTGCGAGGCCCAGGTCAGAAGTTCCACCAGGCCGAGCGGTTGCAGGTGGGTTGGCGTGGCGACCTGTTCATAGAGCGCGCGCACCATAGGCACGTGCAGCGACCACTCGGCGGAGCGCCAGTCGAACGGACCGCCGCCAGTGCGCGCGTGCGTGACCCACGCGCTAAACAGGCCGTAGTAGAGCGTCTGGATCAGAGTCGATCGGAAAAGATGCTCGCCCTTTCCGGGTTCGAACGTCATCCCAAGCGACTGGCCCAGGGCGTCTCGAAGGCTATTCAAGGCCGGAAGGGTTGCGCGGCTCTCGATCCGAGCAAGGGCTTCACGCGCGTAGCTGGCGAGGAAGAAAGCAACGCTCCTCGGATCCCCCAGCGGTGCCCGCCGCAGCAGGACCCGCTTGAGAAATTCGGTGAAACTGACCGCGATCGGGCCGTCTTCCGGCCGGCGCGCGGCAGCGGCCCAAGTGAAGAAAGCCGCTGTGTCGCGCGAGAATTTGAAGCGCTCAACGACCCGGATGACGCCAGCGGAGTCGCGTTCCAAGAGCTCGAAGTCCCGATAGTTCGTAATCAGGACCAGGCCATGGGCGTCGAGATAACCGCTCACCTGGGCGGATGCGCGCTTGACGCTCAAGGCGGCGGGAATGTCGTCCGCCTCGACGACGCCGCGTTCCGGGACCGGACCCGTTGGCCAGATGGTCGGCGCGCCCGCGCGCCCAAGCTGCGGCGCAGTGAACAGGCCGAAGTCCGGAAACACGCCGCCGCCGGACATCTGGGAAAGAGAGATGACCTTTGGCCGTAAGGAATCGCCCACGGCGTTCAGCGCGCCGTGGAGCGCCGAATAGTAGCTCGTCTCGCCTGTTCCAGCCCCTGTCGACCGAACGCGTGCGACCTCGGCGAGGTAATGTCCCAAGATCAGGTCGCCCTGCATGCCCCGCTCGCAACTGAATCGCGCCACCCTGCAGCACAACCGCAGAGTTGTGCTGTTCTGTCCCTAGCGCAAGTGACGCAGCGTCTAGAGCCTGACTGAATTTATTTGAATCGGGATTCCCGAATTGGGCGGATCATGATTCAAGATGCGGGCTGGATCAGGAGGCCAGCTTGCATGGCGCG
>JAYUBD010000183.1:0-7141 GCA_043740995.1 Caulobacteraceae bacterium
CCGATCAACTGTCGCCTGTCGCCCCCGGAAATCGCCTACATTCTCGAAGATTCGGCGCCTGCCGTCTTGTTTGTGGGCGCAGATTTCCTGTCGATGGCGGCGGCCTTGGTCAAAGCCTTGGTCAACCCACCCCTTCTGGTGGCGCTCTATGGCAGTCATCCAGGCTTCCTGGACTTTGCCGCCTGGCGAGACGGCGGGACGGCCGCGCCGGCCCAGTCGCCGCCACGATCGAACGACGATGTGCTCCAACTCTACACTTCGGGCACGACGGGCAGGCCCAAGGGCGTGATCCTTCGCGACCGCAACTACACGCGCTTCCTGGAAATGATCGGCAAGGTTGATGGATTTGCCTATGAGGCCCGGCAGTCTGTGATGATCGTCATGCCGCTCTTCCATGTGGCCGGCACGAATATCAGCATCGCCGGTCTGGCTCAGGGGAGCCGCATCGTCCTGGTCCAGGATTTCAACCCTGTCGCGGTGATCGACACAATGATCGACGAAGCGATCCATCATACCTTTCTCGCCCCGGCGATGATCCTGATGATGCTGCAATCGCCGAACATGGCCGGCGCCCGGTTTGACCGCCTGCAGACCATCGCCTACGGCGCATCGCCGATCTCGCTGGACGTGCTGACCCGCGCGCAGGCGGGGTTCAGCTGCGGATTCGTTCAATTCTACGGCATGACGGAATCCTGCGGCGCGGGCACTTATCTCTCGCCGGCGGATCACGCCTTACCGGAAAAACTCACCTCATGTGGTCGTCCTTGGCCCGAGGTCGAGGTGGCGGTTGTCGATCCCTCGGGGCGAGTCGTGGCCGATGGTGAGATCGGTGAGATCGTCATCAAGGGCGACATCGTCATGGAGGGTTACTGGAAAAACCCGGCAGCCACCGAGGAAGCCGTTGTTGAGGGTTGGCTGCATACCGGAGACGCCGGCCTGCGCGACGCCGACGGATTTTTCTACGTGCACGATCGCATGAAGGACATGATCGTCTCCGGCGGCGAGAACGTCTATCCGGCCGAGGTGGAGAACGCGATCTTCGGCTGTCCAGGTGTCGCCGACGTCGCGGTGATCGGCATTCCGTCCGAGCGTTGGGGCGAAGAGGTGAAGGCCATGGTTGTCGTGGTCCCAGGAGCCGCCCCGACCGAGGCGACGGTGATCGCCTGGGCGAGGGCGCATATTGCCAGCTTCAAGGCCCCGAAATCCGTGGATTTTGTAGAGGTATTGCCGCGCAACGCCTCGGGCAAGGTTTTGCGGCGGGCTTTGCGCGCGCCGTACTGGGCCGGGCGGGAACGATCCGTGGCCTGAGCCAAGTCGGCTTGACGGCGGGGGCTCAGCTTTTGGCGAGGCGCTCTGTCCTGGCTTCCGCGCGAATCAGGGCGGTCGCAACCTGGTCCATGTCTTCGCCATAGACAATCTCGTCGCCGATGATGAAGGCAGGGGTGCCACCCAAGGCCAATTGGTTGAACAGCGCGGCGGTCGCCGCGAGATGAGGCTGGACGGTCGGGATCTCAATGGCGCCGGCCCGATGGGCGATCTGATCGATGGTTTCGTCGGTCAACGGGCGGGTGGCCATCAGTTGGCCATAGACCGCCAGATAGTCGCCGCCCGCCGCCTTCACCGCCAGCGCCGCGCGCGCCGCGTGTTCCGAGATCGGGCCGAATATCGGCATCTCCTTGAATACAAATCGCACCTCGGGGTGGGCGTGGACCAGAGCGAGAACCTTCGGCGCCGCATTGACGCAATGAGGGCATCGATAGTCATAGAATTCGGTGACCGTAACGCGCCCGTTGGGGTTGGCGACGAAATCAGCGGGATCGCGCTCGACCGCCGCGCGCAGCCGCGGGAGGAGGGCCTGGGCGCGTCGCTGGGTTGCGACCTCGTCGGAAGCGAGCTTCGCTTCCAGGCGTTGCGCCGACTCCTGGATGACTTCGGGATGGGCCAAAAGGTAGGCGCGCACGCGCTGTCCGAACGCGGCGTCGTTCGACGCCGCGCGCTGGCACCCCGTCACGGTCAGCATCATCGCCAAAGCCAGGAGGATCGCCGAGTGTCGCCGCATTCGGGCCATCAGGCGCCCCCCAGTTCCTTGAGTTGCGCCGGCGATGGTTTCGAAGCCAGGATGATATCGGTCGCCCGCCGCCATTGCGGCGAATCTTTTTTCAGGAGTTCGCGGGCGTGGACGGCGAAGGTGCGCGCATCGAGCAGCTGACCGAGGTAGAAATTCTGTTCAGCGGCGGCCAGCCGCGCGAGGCCGGGATTGCCCTTGCTGTCATAGGCTTCCGACAACAGCCGCCAGCCCAGCGGGTTGTCAGGTTCAAGACTTAGCGCCCGGTTGATGTTGCTGATCGCGTCGTCGAGGCGTTTAGGGTCATCCATGGCAATCAGCGCCTGGCCAAGATTGATCCGCAGAAGCGGCGCATCCGGCTTCAATTCGACACTCCGACGATGGGCCGGCTCCGCCTCCTTGCTCCGTCCGGATTCGAACAGAACCTGTCCCTTGAGCTCCCAGAGATAGGGATTGGTCGGTTGCTCGACAATCAGGGCGTCGATCGCCTTCAGCGCCTGGCCCGTTTCGGTTTGCTTGAAATAGGCGATCGCCCGGGCATAGCGCGCGGGGAACGACTTGTCGGCGTCGGGATAGGCGGCGAAGGTCTGTCCCGGCCCGAGAAGAAAGCCCTGCAATTTGGCCTTCATCAGGGCGTGCCGGGCGAGCGCCTCGGGCGTATCGACGACCCCGACATGCGGTTGCTGGGCGACCCGGGCGCTCAGCGCCTGGATGCGGTCGTCGGTCAGCGGGTGATCACGAAAGAACGGGAACTTTTTCTCGTCGTCAAACACTTCTTGATAACGGAAAGTATTGAAGAAATCGACCAGGCCGCTGCCCGATACGCCGGCCTTTTCCAGATAGGTGACCGCCGCCTGATCGGCTCTGGATTCCTGCTCTCGGGAATAGCCGAGGGCCGATATCTCGCCAAAATAGGTCGATGAGAAGATCAGCCCCGCGGCGGCGTCCGGCGCGCCGGCCAATGCCGCCAGCACGCCCAGGCCCAGGCTTAACAGCATCGGTCCTAACGCCGCCCGGCCGGCGCCGCCGGATCTGGCGATGTGCCCGCCGGCGATGTGCCCGGTTTCATGGGCCACTACGCCGATCAATTGATTGGGATTGACCGTCTCCAGGATCAGGCCGGTATTGATGAACAACTGCTCTCCACCCGTGGAAAACGCGTTGAGTTGTTTGTCGCCGATCAGGTGAATTTGAACGCTTTTGGGATCCAGTCCCGCCGCCACGAAGATCGGATCGGATTCCTCATGCAGGATTTCCTCGATCTCGGTGTCGCGGACCAGCGACGGCCCGGCGACCGATTGCGCAAAGGCCGACTCGATCGGCGCGGCCAGCACCCCGGCCATGGCCAGGGCGCCCAGACCCATCCGACAATGGTGCAAGACCCTTTGGATGCTCAACAGCTGTCTCCGCGATCGCCTTGGCCCCGCCAATCTAGGCGGTCGTCAGCCTCGGCGCCACCAACCCCGTTTCGGCGCGGTGGGCGCGGCGGTGATTTCCGCCAGATCGGGACCGGCGGCCTCCGCCGCGGTCACCGGCTGCAAAACGACGGTGGCCGTCGGCGCGACAGGCTCGATTTCAGCCTCCGCGATCGTCGGTATCGTCTCGGGTTGCGGGTCGATCATATCGACGACAGGCGTGGCCGACACCGGCTCAATCGGCGATACGGCCTCGGCTGCGGGCTTGCGTCCCCGCGCTCTTCGAGCGCGGGCGGGTTTATCCACGGCCACCGTCACTGCGGGAAGCTCAACCCACATATCCTCCGCGAGCGCATCGTCCGGCACTTGGGGTTCGATGGCCGGAACCGCGATCTCGGCCACTGCTGATGGCTGATGCTGATCCGTGACAGGCGTTTGAACCTCGACCGGCATGGCCGCCGACGGGCGAAGCTCATCTTCGACCACCGGCGTTTTTTCCACGGGGCCGCGCCACTCGTAGGGATCGTCTCCGCTCAGTCTGGCGGGCCATGACCAGGCATAGACATCCGAGATCACGCCTTCATCGCGGACCCGGCGACCGCCGCGACGACCGCGGCGGCGGCGTTTGCCCGCCGCGTCGGCATCGCCCTCGGCATCGCGGACCGGCGCCGCGACGTCCTCGGGGGACATCGGCGAAGCCTGGGGTCGGACATCGTCTCCCTTGCGCCCGCGCCGCCGGCGCCGGCTCCGTTTGCGGCCACTGTCATCGGCGGCCTCGTCACTACCGCCTCGCCGCGAAGTCTCATCCTGACCGACCGTATCGTCATCGGCCTCGGCCTCGGTCTCGTCGAGATCGTCTTCGTCGATAGCCGAGGACCGACCGGGCTTGGCATCCGGCGCTTCGATCTCTTCGTCTTCGTCCTCGTCGTCCTCGTCCTCGAACGCCGCGTCGTCATAGCCGTCGTCGACATCCAGGTCGGCGGTCGCCTTCGTCTCCCAGGTTCGATCAACGACATGCGGCACATTCGATATGCGGTCGATCTGGTGCTCGGCATGCGCCAGGGCCTCATCGATCACCACACTGACAAACAGGCCATGCGTCCGTAGGAGGCCTGTCAGATATTCGCGTTTGTGGTTGAGGATATAGAGGCTCACATCGCGCGGCACGCGGACGGTAATCTCGCCGCCGCCGCTCAAGGCTTCCATCTCGACCGCCCGCAGCGCCGCCAAGGCGCTGGACTCGACCGACCGCACCCGGCCGGCGCCCGCGCAATGGGGACAGACATGGGTGGTGCCTTCCAGAATGCCGGTGCGCCGACGCTGGCGGCTGATCTCCATCAGGCCAAACGATGAAATCCGCCCCATCTGAATACGGGCGCGATCCAGGCCGAGACAATCCTTCAAAACCTTCTCGACGGCGCGATTGTTCTTGCTCTCATCCATGTCGATGAAATCGATGACGATCAGGCCGGCCAAATCGCGCAGCCGAAGCTGGCGCGCGGCTTCCTCCGCCGCTTCCAGATTGGTCTTCAGCGCGGTTGATTCGATACTGCGCTCGCGGGTGGCGCGTCCGGAATTGACGTCGATGGCGACCAGGGCCTCGGTCTGGTTGATCACCAGATAGCCGCCGGATTTCAACGGCACGGTCGGGGAATAGATCTGGGCCAGATGGTCCTCGATCCGATGCTCGACGAACAGCGGAGGCCCGCCGCGATAGAGTTGGATCTTTTTCGCCTGGGACGGCATCAGCATGCGCATGAAGTCACGCGCCTCGCGGAATCCGGCCTCGCCCTCGACCCAGATCCCTTCCAGGTCCTTGTCATAGAGATCGCGGATGGCGCGTTTGACCAGATCCTCTTCCTCATAAATCAAGGCCGGGGCGATGGAATGCAGGGTGGTGTCCCGGATATTGCTCCAGGCGCGGGACAAATACTCGTAGTCGCGCTTGATCTCGGCCTTGGTCCGCTTGGCCCCCGCCGTTCGCACGATCAGGCCCATGCCTTGCGGCACATCCAACTCATTGACGACGCCGCGCAGGCGCTTGCGGTCGGTCACCGTGGTGATCTTGCGGCTGATCCCGCCGCCGCGGTCGGTATTGGGCATCAGTACGCAATAGCGGCCCGCCAAAGACATATAGGTCGTCAGGGCCGCGCCCTTATTGCCGCGTTCTTCCTTGACCACCTGCACCAGCATGATCTGGCGGCGCTTGATCACTTCCTGGATCTTGTAACGGCGCATCAACCGCCGGCGGCGTCGGGCGACCTCTTCATCCATCTCGTCATCATCATCGCCACCGACCGCATCGCTGCCCTCGTCGTGATCCGACGCGTCGGCGGGATGAATTTCGTCTTCCGTGTCGCCCTCCGCGTCCGCCTCGCGCATCAGCGCCTCGCGGTCTTCATGCGGGATCTGATAATAGTCGGGATGGATTTCGTTGAAGGCCAGGAAGCCATGGCGATTGCCGCCATATTCCACGAATGCCGCCTGAAGGCTGGGCTCGACCCGCGTCACCTTTGCCAGGTAGATATTGCCGCGGAGTTGTTTGCGCGCGCGGCTCTCGAAATCGAACTCCTCGATCCGGTTTCCGTTAAGGACGACGACTCGCGTTTCTTCCGCGTGCGCCGCATCGATCAGCATTTTCTTGGACATCAATTCGCTCTCCAGGGCGCATCGCGGATACGGGATCCGGGCGCCGGCTAAGGGCGCGCACGCTGAAGACGTCTTTGGCTGTTTTAACCGCGCGACCGGAAATCGCGGCGGCGGTGCAGGTCAAAATCGGAGCGTAGGCGGCGCTGCCCATGGTGTGTTCTCTAGTCGCGCTTGGGAATTGGAAGGCGCGGATCGGATGGCGCGTCTCGCCTGAAGGCGTGGTCCCGACGCGAAGGGCGCGCAACGTCACTGAAATCGCAGCGACGCGCATGCGCCAGGGCACATTAGGCGAAGGTTCGCGGAAAGGAAAGCGACGGCTTCGCGGTGTGGCGTTCGCGGCGCGGCTCCCGGCTGTTCGAAAGGCGTGTTTTGGCGGTTTATGGCGGTTTATGGCGTGTGATGGGCGGTCTTCTTGGCGGTCTTTTGGCTGTCTATTGGCGGGTTTTGGGCGGGTTATTGGCGGTTTTGGGCTTGAAATGGCGGGTTTTTGGCGTGTTTGTGGACCGATTGTTCGGACTTTAGTCATTGATTTATCTAAATTTTCCCTGTTTCCCGCGAAAACAATCAAAAAAATGCGGAGGCGGTGACTACCGAGCCGCCCTCGCCGAACCGGTTGTAACATTGCATTATGCAATGGGCGCGTGTGACAATCAAGCGATATCATGAGGCGCCCCACCGGCACTCGGCGAAGGATGGCTGGAATCAGCGGCGCGGATCGGCGCCGCCGCGATCCTTAACGCTTTGGCCACCATGCGGGCTCTAGATGGCGATGGAATTGCGGATTCAGCGAATTGTCGAGGGGTTGCCATGCGCACCGCGGCTATGGCCAAGGGCATCGATGAAGGGCGAGGCGGCGTATGCGCCGCCGCAATCGCAACCCTTTGCATCATGCTGGTCGCCGGGTCGGTCGCCGCCAGTGTCGCCGGCTCGACACAGCGCTCCGCTCCAGTGCCTTTGCTCAATGTTCGTCTTGGCGGCGACGCCATCCAGACTCGGGTGGTGCTCGACCTTG
>JAYUBD010000184.1:0-2116 GCA_043740995.1 Caulobacteraceae bacterium
GACCTCCCGCGCGCCCTGGCCGGTCACCAGCATCAGCGAGGCCTCATTGCTGTTCGACCCGATGATCAGCGGCACGGGCGCGAACGCGCCCCGCGCCAAAGCCCGGGTGACGCTCTGGGTGAACAGCCGCCCATCGACCGTCTGACCGGTCGGCCCTGCCTGGTCGAGAAGCTGGTTCACCGAAAGCGCGCGCAGCTGAGCCGTCGTCGCCGATGCGCCCGGCAGGCCGAGCCGGCTGGCCAGCGCCGCCCCCTCCGCCTCGCGATCCGCCAGCGCCGGCATGGCCGACCACCCGCCACCCGACTGCACGATCGCGCGCTGAAACAATCCCTTGGCCGCCGGCAGGGTGAGCAGGGCCAGGACATCCTCGCCGCCCGCCGATTCGCCGAACAGAGTCACATTACCGGGATCGCCACCGAACGCCGCGATATTGCGTTTAACCCATTTCAGCGCGGCGATCTGGTCCATGATGCCGTAGGAGGCCAGGGGTTGATCGCCTGGGGCTTCGGCGGATAGGGCAGGGTGAGCAAGGAAGCCGAGCGCGCCCAGACGATAGTTCATCGCCACCACCATCACCCCGTCGCGAGCGAAGTTCGTCGCATCATAGCTGGGCAGGTTGGTCGAGCCGGCGACATTGCCGCCGCCATAGATCCACACCATCACCGGCGCATGCCGCGCGACCTTAGGGGCCGTGACGTCGAGAGTCAGGCAATCCTCGCTGATCGGGCCAAAATAGCCGCCCAAATTTGGCGCCGCGCCGACCATTTGAGGACAGGCGGGTCCGGGCGCCGCCGCATGGCGCTCGCCGATCCAGGGGATCGCCGACCCCGGCGGCTTCCAACGCAGCGGGCCGGTCGGCGGGGCCGCATAGGGAATGGCCCGGAAGATCGCCGCCTGACCGCTTTCCAGGCCGACAACAACGCCGCTGTCGAGCTTCGCCAGCGGGGCGGCGATGGCCCCGGACCCGGCGAGGCACAAGGCGAAGGCAGCCCAAACTCTCACCCTCATCCCACCTCTCCACAACCTGGCGCCCCACCCGCCCCGCGGCACGCCTTCGCACAGGAAGCATAGCAGTCTAAGACGGTCGACAATCGCAAAATTCTTAGCGGCCAGGAAAGCCTAACTATGCGGAAAATCGAACATTTCATCGATGGACAAGCCGTCTCCGGCGCGGGAAACCGCCTGGGGGACGTCTTCGATCCCAATACCGGTGAGGTGCAGGCCAAGGTCGTCCTGGCGACAGCGGCGGACCTTAGCCTTGCCGTTGAGGCGGCGGCGCGCGCTCAGATCGGGTGGGCGGCCACCAATCCGCAACGTCGCGCCCGCGTCATGTTCGAATTCAAGCGCCTGATTGACGCGCAAATGGACGAACTCGCCGCGCTGCTGTCGTCCGAGCACGGCAAGGTCATCGCCGATAGCCGGGGAGACATTCAGCGCGGTCTGGAAGTGATCGAATTCGCCTGCGGTATCCCGCACCTGCTCAAGGGTGAATATACCGAAGGAGCCGGTCCCGGGATCGACGTCTATTCGATGCGCCAGCCGCTGGGAGTCTGCGCGGGCATTACGCCGTTCAACTTTCCGGCCATGATCCCGATGTGGATGTTCGGCATCTCGATCGCCGTCGGCAACAGCTTCATTCTCAAGCCGTCGGAAAAAGACCCCAGCCTGCCGGTGCGGCTCGCGGAACTATTCATGGAGGCGGGGGCGCCGGCCGGCGTCCTCAATGTGGTGCATGGCGACAAGGTCGCGGTGGACGCCATCCTGACGCATCCATTGGTCCGCGCCGTTAGCTTCGTCGGCTCGTCCGACATCGCGCACTATGTTTACGCGACGGGAACGGCAAACGGCAAACGCGTCCAGGCCATGGGCGGCGCCAAGAACCATGGCGTTATCCTGCCCGATGCCGATCTCGATCAGGCGGTGAAAGACATCATCGGCGCGGCTTATGGATCGGCGGGCGAGCGGTGCATGGCCTTGCCCGTGGTCGTGCCGGTCGGCGCGAAAACCGCCGACGCCTTGCGGGAAAAAATTCTCGCGGAGATCGATACCTTGAAGGTCGGAATCTCCAGTGATCCCGCCGCGCAATACGGCCCCGTCGTTTCCGCCGCTCATAAAA
>JAYUBD010000185.1:0-2116 GCA_043740995.1 Caulobacteraceae bacterium
GTCCTGATCGACGTCGCGCTGCCGACCATGGGGCCGGCGCCCACCGACCACTTCGACGCCGGCGCCCTGTGGTGGCGGCATGAATGCCTGCATCGCGCCGCCCTGCGCGACTTTTCAACGGCCCTGGCCGTGGTGACGCCCAGCCGGGACGCCCTGGAAGCGAGCTTCGCCGAACGGATCGACCAGGCTCTGGCGGCCGACCCAGGGCCGGAGGCCCTGCAAGACCTCGTCGAGGCCTGTTGGCGCGAGGCGAGGGGCGCCGAGGCGGAGTGGATGGCGGCGATTGCGCGGGTGGACGCGCCGCCTGTCCAGGCGGGCTTTCAGCGAAGTTGGAACCGCCTCAATCACATCGCGGGGATGGGCGCCGCGCCCCACCCCGACCGCCGCGCCTCATAAAGCGGGGAGGGCGGCAGGCTTTCTTTCGTCTCTCTCCTTGATGCGGAGGGTCGATATCAGTCCAGGCCTAAGCGTATGGCTCGCCCTATCCCGCGCCTTGCCCGAAACGCCGCGCGCCATGGATGGGGGCGACCCAGGGGGCGGCGTGGTCGGCATAGACTTCGATCCCCGGACTGAGCCCCGACAGGTCATCCAGGGTGCCGGCCTTGACCATGATCATGCCCGGCATGGCCGCCACCCTGGAAACGATCGGTGAGCCGCAATGACCGCAGAAATGCCGCCAGACCGGTTGACCGCTGTCGCCGCTGTCCTGAAATACCTTGGTCTCGCCGGTCTGCTGATAGCCCGCCTCGGGCATAGCCAGATTGGTGGAGAACACGCCGCCGCTCTGTTTTTGGCAATGGGTGCAGTGGCACACCGCCGTGATGGTCGGCTCGCCCTTGAGCGTATAGCGGATCGCGCCGCACAGGCACCCGCCGTGTCGTTCCGTCATGTGATCGCTCCCGCCGAGACGCCGACTATAGATCGCGCCTTGCCATTTCGCCAACGCCCGTTAGTCAGGACGCCGATGCCGCACCCGCGAACGGGCGCGGCGATTTCCCGAGGCATAGATGGCTGACGACCAAATCCCCAATCCCGCCATTGAGGAGGATGAACCCCTTCCCTTCGACGCCCAGCTTCCCCCGGAAATCGCCTCTCCCCTGGCGCCGTTCAACGGCGCCGCGCCGGACAGCCCGCCATGGTTCAAAAAGGCCATCGCCAAGACCCCCGAACGCAGCTTCGTGCGGGTCGAGGGCGCCGATATCGAATTGCTGACCTGGGGCGAGCGCGGCAAGCCCGGCCTGATTTTTGTGCATGGCAACAGTGCGCACGCCGATTGGTGGAGCTTTATCGCGCCGTTTTTCGCCGACGACTACCGGGTGGCCGCCCTGTCGCTGTCGGGCATGGGGGCGTCCGATTGGCGTGAGTCCTACAGTTTCGAGATGTTCGCCGGCGAGATCCACGCCTGCGCCGAGGCGGCCGGCCTGTATGACGCCGCCGTGAAGCCCATCTATATCGGCCATTCGTTCGGCGGCGGGCAGGTGTTTTATTCCGCCAGTCGCCATGCGGAGCGGATGCGCGCCGCCATCCTGGTCGATACCGGGTTTGGCGGCCCTCCGACGGCCGAGGAAATCGAGCGGTGGGAAAAAGAAGAGATCGCCCGCGGCGGCAAGCCCGGCCGCTTCCGCGCGCCGTCGCACCGCGCCGGTCCCAACAAGGTCTATCCGACCCTGGAGACTGCCCTGACCCGCTTCCGCTTCATGCCGCCGCAGGTTCCGGGCAATCTCTATATCGCCGACTTCATCGCCCGCCGGTCGCTGAAAACCGCGCCGATGCTGCACGGCGGCGGCCAGGGTTGGACCTGGCGATTTGACCCCGGCCTGTGGGGCAAGCTCGACCGCAGCGACATGGCCATGGACGGCCCCGGGCCGGCCGCGCCCATGGTGCACATCTATGGCGACCGTTCGGCCATCATCCGCAACCATCGCGCCATGGGCCGCGACCGCGAACTGATCGCCGCCAATGTGCCGCGCATCGTTATCCCCGACAGCGAACACCACATCATGGTCGACCAACCCCTGGCCCTGGTGGCGGCCTTGCGCGCGGTCCTGGCCCTGTGGCCGGTGGAAGCCGCAACGCGATAGTCCCTCCCTCGCCATTTTGGCGAGGGTCGAGACGG
>JAYUBD010000186.1:0-7113 GCA_043740995.1 Caulobacteraceae bacterium
ACCTGGTCGAGGACGCCGCGGCGCTGTTCGACGCGGTCGGCGCCCGGCGGCGGCTGTTGGTCGCCCATGATTGGGGGGCGATGGTCGCCTGGGTCTTCGCCATTCGCCGCCGGCTGGATCTGGATGGGCTGGTGATCATGAACGTGCCACATCCGGCGGTGTTCACCCGGGTGCTGAAAACCTCGTGGCGCCAGGCGTTGCGCTCCTGGTACGTCGCCTTCTTTCAGATCCCGCGCCTGCCTGAAGCGATGCTCATCGCGCGAAACGCCCAGGCCGTGGTCCGAGCGTTCAGCGGCATGGCGGTGGACAAATCACGATTTCCGCCGGACGTGACCGATGTCTATCGCGACAACGCCCTCATTCCCGGCGCCATGACCGCCATGATCAATTATTATCGCGCCAATGGCGACCTGATCGCCCGATTCGGCGGCGCCCCCGCAATTATCGAGACGCCGACCCTGATGGTCTGGGGCGAAGCGGATTCAGCGCTCGGAATCGAATGCACCGAAGGCTACGGCCCCTATGTGCGCAACTTCACGCTGAGGCGTCTACCGGGCGTCTCGCATTGGGTGCAACAGGAGGCGCCGGATGCGGTGAACGCCATCCTGGGCGGCTGGCTCGCGGAGCATGTTGCGCCCGCCGCCTGAAGATCCCCATTTCCTTTCGCCCGCGCCCAGCCTAAGCGAACCGGCGATGAATTCACCGGCGCATCAATCGGAGTCAGGCTTGGCCGGGGCGGGTGCGCGTCGGCGATTTGGCGGCCTCATGCTGGGGTCGATGGGCGTGGTGTTCGGCGACATCGGCACCAGCCCGATCTACGGCTTCCGCACCGCCATCAGCCAGGCCGCCAAAGGCGTGGTTGGGCAGAGCGAGATCTATGGCGTGGTCTCGCTCACGCTTTGGGCGCTGATCATTGTGGTGACCATCAAATATGTGATGTTCATGATGCGGGCCGACAACAAGGGCGAGGGTGGGATTCTCTCTCTGATGGCCCTGGCTCAAAGCGCGATTGGTCACCGAACCCGCGTGATTCTGGTGCTCGGCATGGTCGGCGCGGCCATGTTCTATGGCGATGCCATCATCACCCCCGCCATTTCGGTGCTCTCGGCTGTCGAAGGCCTGAAGACCGCGCCCGGGCTGGCCAGCGTGATCACGCCGGCAGTGGAAATCACCATCGCCCTGGTGATCCTGATTGGCCTGTTCATGGTGCAGTCGCGCGGCACGGCCAGGATGGCCGCCTGGTTTGGACCCATCTGTCTGGTCTGGTTCATTGTGATCGCCACGCTCGGATTGATCCATATTCCGGACGAGCCCGGCATTCTGCTGGCCTTCAACCCGCTTTTGGGCGTGCTGTTTCTCGCCCATCACGGCCTGATCGGGGTTTTTGTGCTGGGATCGGTGTCGCTCACCATTACCGGGGCGGAAGCGCTTTATGCCGATATGGGACATTTTGGCCGCGCGCCCATCCAGGCGGCCTGGATTGTCGTGGTCTTTCCCGCCCTCGCGCTCAATTATTTGGGTCAGGGCGCCTTCGCCCTGCACTTTCTGCACACTGCGGCGGGCAGGGCGCCGGGCGGCGCGGAACAGGACTGGTTCTTTCTGATGGTCCCCGAAACCCTGCGAATTCCCGTAGTCATTCTGGCCAATGCCGCGACGGTGATCGCCAGCCAGGCGGTGATCAGCGGCGCCTATTCGCTGTCGAACTCGGCGATGCAGATGGGCCTGTTGCCGCGCCTGGAGCTACGCCGCACTTCGGGCGACAATGCCGGCCAGGTCTATCTGCCGACCGTCAATCTTTTGCTGATGATCGGGGTGATCCTGCTGGTCGGCATCTTCAAGAACTCGGACGCGCTGTCCAACGCTTATGGTCTTGCGGTGACCGGCACCATGTCGGTGACCACCCTGCTGGCCGCCGTCGTGGTGCGGCGCCAATGGAAGTGGAGCCGCCTGCGCACGGCCTTGGTCGTCACGCCCCTGATCATGGTCGATCTGGCCTTCTTTGGCGCCAACTCTTTAAAGTTGCTGTCAGGCGGATGGGTGCCCCTGGCTATCGGCGGCGCGATGATCCTGGTGATTTCAACGTGGCTGCGGGGCAGTGCGATCCTGTCCAACAAGTCGCGGCGCGACCGCATTCCCCTGGCGGATTTCCTCACCGCGCTCGCCCGACGACCGCGCCACCGGGTGTCGGGAACCGCCGTCTACCTGACCGCCGACCCCGCACTGACGCCCAGCGCGCTGCTGCACAATCTCAAACACAACGGCGTGCTGCACACTCACAATGCCATTGTCTGCGTCCGCACCGCCGATGAGCCCAGGGTCCCTGAAGATGCCCGCGCCAGCGTCGAGGTGTTGAATGACAGTTTCGTGCGCATCGTGCTGGTGTTCGGCTTCATGGAGCGCCCCGACGTGCCCACCGCGATGAGCCGCGTCCACATTCCCGGCATGGCCTTCGAGGCGATGGACACCTCGTATTTCCTGGGTCGGCGCACGATTATCTCCACCCATGATCGGGGATTGCGGCGGCTGCAGGACCTGCTGTTCATCGCCCTGACCCGCAACTCCTCCGACCCCAGCGACGTGTTCGCCATCCCATCGGGCCGGGTGGTCGAGATGGGCGTGCAAGTGGCGGTTTAGACGACGTCGAGGCCGATATCGAGGACGGGGGCCGAGTGGGTGAGGGCGCCGACGCTGATCAGATCGACGCCGGTTTCGGCGATGGCCCGCACCGTATCGAGGGTGACGCCGCCTGACGCTTCCAGAATCACCCGTCCGGACCCCATCGCGACTCCGGCCCGCAGGTCAGCCAGGCTGAAATTGTCGAGCATGATCACGTCCGGCCCGTGGACGAGCGCCTCGCGCAGTTGATCGAGGTCGTCGACCTCAATCTCAATCCGGGTCATGTGACCCACCCCCTGGCGGGCGCGTTTCAGGGCCGCGCCGATCCCGCCGCACGCCGCGACGTGATTGTCCTTGATCAGGATGGCGTCATCCAGGCCGAAGCGATGATTGGCTCCGCCGCCACGGCGCACGGCGTATTTTTCCAGGGCGCGCAGGCCGGGCGTGGTTTTGCGGGTATCGACGATGCGGACGCCCGTGCCGCTGATTCGATCGACATAGGCTCGGGTGAGGGTCGCGACGCCGCACAACCGGCCCAGCAGGTTGAGCGCCGTGCGTTCGGCCGCCAGGATCGCACGGGCATTGCCGTCCACGGTCGCCAGGGCACAATCCGCCGAGAGCGCGTCGCCGTCCTGCAATTCGGTCTCGAAGCGCGCTGTGGGATCGACGGCGTGGATGGCGAGGCGCGCGCAGGCGAGGCCGGCCAGAACGCCCGGCGACCTGGCGACGAAGGCCGCGCGCATGCGGGCGTCCGCGTCGATACAGGCTTGGCCGGTGATGTCGCCGGCCCGACCCAGGTCCTCGACCAGGGCGGCGCGGACGATGGGTTCGATCAACAGATCGGCGAGGGCGGTCAAGGCGATCAGGCCGCCCGGCGCCGGACGGCGGGGCCGCCGACGGCGCATAGTTCTGTATGTTCCGCAAAGGCCGCGGCTCGCGGGAAGTCCGCGCGGAAATGGCCGCCCCGGCTCTCGCGCCGGTCCAAGGCCGCCTGCGCGATCAGGCGGGCGGCGACCAGCGGCAGGGCGGGGCCGGCCGCGGCCTGCCGATCATCGATCCAGCCCAGCAGGGCGCCCAGGCCAGGGGCGTCCCGCACGACGCCCGCCTGACGGCTCATGCGTTCGCGCAAGACGCCCAGGTCGCCGGCGCTCAGTTCGGCGACCGGCGCGGCGCCAATGGCTTTGACGCCCGGGTCTATCGCCTGAGCCGCCGCCGCCCCGGCGCGAGCGCCGAAGATGGCGGCTTCAAGCAGGGAGTTCGAGGCGAGGCGGTTGGCGCCGTGCGCGCCGTTGCACGCGCACTCGCCGGCGGCGAACAGGCCCTCCAGCGACGCGGCGCCGTCAGCGTCAACGGCGAGGCCGCCCATATGATAATGCGCGGCGGGGGCGATCGGGATCGGCGCGAGGCGAGGATCGATCCCCGCCGCCATGCACAGGCGGAACACCGTGGGGAAATGTTCGGGAAACCGATCCCCGATCGCGCCGCGCGCGTCGAGCAGGGCGCCCCGGCCGGCGCGGCGCTCCGCCTCGATGGCCCGGGCGACGATGTCGCGGGGGGCCAGCTCGCCTTCGGGGTGGTAGCGATGCATGAAAGGGGTCCCGTCGAAGCCCACCAGCCGGGCGCCGTCGCCGCGCAGGGCCTCGGTAGCCAGGGGCGCCGGGTCGGCGGCGATGTCGATGGCGGTGGGATGGAACTGCACGAATTCAGGGTCGCGGATCCGGGCGCCGGCCAGGGCGGCGGCGGCCATGCCCTCGCCCAGCGCCAAGGCCGGATTGGTAGTCACCGCGTAGAGGCCGCCCAGGCCGCCGGTCGCCAGGATGGTGACCGGGGCGATGATCTCGATCATTTGGCCGCCCAGCCCCTGTTGCGCCAAGACCCCACGAACCCGACCGGCGGCGTCGGTCAGCAAGGCATGCAGCCGCAGTCCGTCGCGGACCTTGACGCCGGGCGTGGCGCGCACGCGGGCGATCACCGCCTGCATGATGGCCAGCCCCGCGCCGTCGCCGCCCACCCGCGCCACCCTGGCATGGCTGTGCGCCGCCTCCAGCCCCTGCACGAAGCCGCCATCCGCGCGCCGATCGAACGGCGCGCCAAGGGCGGCCAGTCGGCGAACGGCGGCCGGCCCTTCGCGGGTCAGGATCTCGACGATGGCCGGATCGCACAGACCCGCGCCCGCCGCCAATGTATCGGCGGCGTGCGCGGCGGCGCTGTCGGTCTCGTCCAGGGCTGCCGCCATGCCGCCCTGCGCCCAGGCCGAAGCACAGCCCTCGCCCAGCGGCGCATCGCTGATCACCAGGACGCGGCGCGGCGCGGCCGCCAGGGCGGCGCTTAGGCCGGCCAATCCAGCCCCGACGATCAGCACGCCATCAAAAATCAGTCTATCCCGGCTGGGCATTATCCGACTTTCCACAAGGGCCGAGCGATCAGATCAATTCCACATCGACATGATGCCGCGCCTTGACCAGGTCATACCGCGCCGGGACCGCTGGCGGCGGCAGGTCGATCATTCTTTGCACCGAGGCGCGGGCCCGCATCGCGATGGCCGGATCGATGGTCACTTCGTGGCGTTCGTGCAGCAGGGCCTGATAGATGTTCTCCAGGCTGATGCGCTTCATGTGTGGGCAGAGATTGCACGGTCGAACAAATTCGGTGTCGGGCGCGTCGCAGGCTACATTATCGGCCATCGAGCATTCCGTGATCAGCACCACCTGCCGGGGCTTCTGTTGCATGACATAGTCGGTCATCGCGGCGGTGGAACCGGCGAAGTCCGCAGCCTCCAACACGTCGGGCGGACATTCGGGGTGGGCCAAAATCCTGGCCCCGGGCCAGGCGGCGCGCACCTCGGCGATATCCTCGGCAGTAAAGCGTTCGTGCACCTCGCAGCGCCCCTGCCAGGCGATGATGCCGATGTCGGTCTGCCGGGCGACATTGCGGGCCAGGAACTCGTCGGGCAGCAGGATCACCCGATCAACGCCAAATTCGCGGGCGATGGCCTCGACCACCTGCACGGCATTGGCGCTGGTGCAGCAGACATCGGTCTCGGCCTTCACCGCCGCCGTGGTGTTGACATAGGTGACCACCGGCAAGCCCGGATAGCGTTGCTTGATCAGGCGCACATCCGCCGCGGTGATCGAGGCCGCCAGCGAACAGCCGGCGCGAAGATCCGGGATCAACACCATCTTTTCGGGGCAGAGCACCTTGGAGGTCTCGGCCATGAAATGCACGCCGGCCTGAACGATGATCCGCGCCTCGCTACGCGCCGCCTCGCGGGCCAGGCCCAGGCTGTCGCCGACGAAATCGCCGACGCCATGGAAAATCTCCGGCGTCATGTAATTGTGCGCCAGGATGACCGCGTTTTTCTCGCGCTTCAGGCGATTGATCTCGGCGATCAGCGGCGCCTGCATCCGCCACTCCAGCGGGGTGACGTGGC
Source organism: Caulobacteraceae bacterium (assembly GCA_043740995.1). Taxonomy (GTDB): domain Bacteria; phylum Pseudomonadota; class Alphaproteobacteria; order Caulobacterales; family Caulobacteraceae; genus Acaudatibacter. Next base: position 6,047 of record JAYUBD010000186.1, read on the forward strand.
GGTTCACCTTGTCCCAGATCGCGGCGGTGGACGCCTCCACCGCCGGCGTGAACGAAAAAGCCATCGAACCGTCCGCCATCACCGCGCCTTTATGCTCACTTTGAGCATTTCATACGTCCGTATATACCTCACGCCGTTCACCTTCGACGGGAGGGAAGCGGACTTATGCTAGGAGTGAGCATAAGTCTTGAAACCCATATAGTCCGCTGTCCGGTCAAGCGAAAGGCCAAATCGACCGCCATTGAGGAAATGTGATCGCCCCTTTTGTTTGTTCTCCGCATATTCGTCCCCTCGGCGCCGGCCTGGCCGCGGCGCTGGCCGTGGCGGCGTGCGCGAGTTCCGACCACCGGCGCACTCCGATGGCGGGCCTGACCCCGCGCATCGACCGTCCTGTCGCGGTGATGGACGATCGCCCGGTTCAGGTCGCCCTGGCCGAGACTCACCCGGCGGCCCCGTTCGTGCTCAAGGCGCCGGCCTCTGAACGCGAGCGGGCCCTGCTCTGCCTGACCCAGGCGATCTATTATGAGGCGGCGCTGGAACCGGCGACGGGGCAGGAAGCCGTGGCGCAAACCGTGCTGAACCGCGTGCGCCATCCGGCCTTTCCCAAATCGATCTGCGGCGTGGTCTATCAGGGGGCGGGCCTGGTGACGGGTTGCCAGTTCACCTTCACCTGCGACGGTTCTCGTGATCGCGCCCCGGTGGCCGCGCTGTGGCGCCGCGCCCGCGCGGTCGCCGAGCGCGCCGTCGGCGGCTATGTCATGGCGGCCGTGGGCCAGGCGACGCACTATCATGCCGACTATGTCCTGCCGGCCTGGGCGCCGACCCTGGTCAGGATTCAACAGTTCGGCGCGCAGATTTTTTATCGCTTTCCCGGCGCGGCGGGCGCGCCGGACCAGTTCCAGGAACGCTATCGCGGCGGCGAATTACGGGTCTCGCTTGCGGGGCCGCCGTCGGCGGCGGCGGCCGAACCCCATACGCTGCAAGCGGTCGCGCCGCCGGCCCCTGAGGGCGCCCGCATTCCGGGTCAGGTGTATTTCGGTCGCCGCATGCCGACCCACGAGGAAATC
>JAYUBD010000187.1:0-2114 GCA_043740995.1 Caulobacteraceae bacterium
CGGCCACCGCCAATTCGGCATCGGGCGTATCCCGGCTCACCCTGACGCCGCCCGCGCAGGACAGCGCCTCATAAGGCGAGCCCGGCTGAGCGAGCGCCTCGACCGACCATTGCACGAAGGCATCCACATAGCGGTGATAGTTGGTGAACAGCACGAATTGCTGGCAATCCTCCGCCGGCGCGCCGGTGTAGTGCGCCAGACGAGCCAAAGAAAAATCGGTGCGCGGGGCGTCAAACAACGCCAGGGGACTGGGGGTTCCGGGTTTCGGCGTCCACAACCCGTCGGCGATATCATCACCGATAACGGCGAGGTCGGCGGCGGGGAAATGTCGAGCGATCTCGCGGGCGGAGATATCGATGCCGGTCAGATCCGTGGCGCCGTCGAGCACATAGGGAAACGGGATCTCCCGCTCGGAACGGACCACCTCGGCCTCGACTTCGAAATCGGCCATCAGCAGGCTGATCTGCTCACGCAGATAGTCGGCGAACAGGCGCGGACGGGTAATGGTGGTGGCATAGGTTCCGGGCTCGGTGAACCGCGCATAGGCGCGAGCCAGGCGCGGCGGCGGCCCGGTCGGTCGATAGGTCAGGCGAAGCTCGGGATAGGCGAACAGACCTCCTGCCCGCGCCGCCGGGTCGGGAGGTGTTCCGTGACAGAGGAACGCCTCAAGCGCGATGCGAAGCGCGGACACCGCCTCGTCATAGTCGAAAATCAGCCGCTCCACGATCGCATCGGCGTCTTTCAGCACGGTCATGGCGACGTTCTAGCCGCTGAACCCCGGTCGTGCCAGAAGCGGCGATCAGACGTCGCGCCGGGAGGCGGTCTTAGTGGGCCGCGGCGCCGGGGCGCCGCGCCATCATCCGTTCGAACTCCGACCACACGCCGGCGTCGCCGTGCCAGGCGCCGCGCGTGGCGGCCTTGGAATATTCCGTGGATCGCGCCTCGAAAAAATTGGCGTGCTCGACCCCGGAAAGCAGGCTCTGCAGCCACGGCAAGGGATTGTCCGTCACCTGATAGACGGTCGGGAGGCCCAACTGGCGCAGGCGCCAATCGGCGATGAAACGGATATAGAGCTTGATGTCCTCGGGCGTCATGCCCTGCACTTCGCCCGCTTCGAAGGCCAGGTCGATGAACCGGTCTTCCAGGCCCACCACGGTCTTGCAGCAATCAATGATGTCGTCAGCCACCGACGGCGTCACCGCCCCGGTCTCGGCGTTGAAGGCGTGGTAGAGTTTGACGATGCCTTCGCAGTGCAGGCTTTCGTCACGCACGCTCCACGAGACAATTTGGCCCATGCCCTTCATCTTGTTGAAGCGCGGAAAATTCATCAGCATGGCGAAGCTGGCGAACAGCTGCAGTCCTTCGGTGAAGCCGCCGAACATGGCGAGTGTGCGGGCGATGTCGGCATTCGAGCCCATGCCGAACTGGCTCATATAGTCGTGCTTGGCCTTCAACGCCTCAAGCTCGAGGAAGGCGGAAAATTCCGATTCCGGCATGCCGATCGTCTCGAGCAGCAGTGCATAGGCGGCGATATGGATGGTCTCCATGTTGGAGAAGGCCGACAACATCATCTTGACCTCGGTCGGTTTGAAGACCGTGGCGTAGCGTTCCATATAATTGTCGTTCACCTCGACGTCGGATTGAGTGAAAAAGCGGAAGATTTGCGTAAGGAGATTGCGCTCCCGGTCGTTCAGTTTTGTCGCCCAATCCTTGCAGTCCTCGCCCAGCGGCACCTCTTCCGGCATCCAGTGGACCTGTTGCTGGCGCTTCCAAAAGTCGTAGGCCCAGGGATAGCGGAACGGTTTGTAGGCGAAGGAGGCCGTCAGAAGGCCGGGCTTCGCGCCCATTTTGACGAGCGGCGCGGAAGAGGCGAGGTCGAAGGTCATGGCGGCGGACGTCTCATCGGAAAGGGCGCGCATCGCGCGGATCGGCGAGTCTCAGGGGAAATCGAGCCTACCAGTGTTGGCGACAACATCTAGTGGCCAACTCAATCTCGTGATCAATATGATGTGTGGGAAATGGGGATAAAGGTGATGAGCGAACAATTTGTCGTGCAGGGTCAGGCGGGGACCGGATCGGTGGCTGTCGAGGCGGCGCTGACCCTGCTCGGTCTG
>JAYUBD010000188.1:0-2113 GCA_043740995.1 Caulobacteraceae bacterium
CTATTGCGCCGCGGCGGGCGCGGGCCCGGCCGGCGTGGCGGGGGCGGCGGATGGCGACGCGGCGGCCACCGCAACCGGCTTGGCGGCCTTGCTCGCCACCCAGGCGTCGAATTCCGGCTGGCTGACTACGTGAACCTCGATCGGCATATAGGCATGGTCGATGCCGCAAAGTTGCGAGCACTGGCCATAGAACACGCCGGTGCGGTTGGCCTTGAACCAGGTCTGGTTGAGGCGGCCCGGAATGGCGTCGATCTTGATGCCGAAAGCCGGCACCGAGAACGAATGGATCACATCCTCGCCGGTGACCTGAACCCGCACCACCTGATTGACCGGCGCGATCATGGCCGCATTGGCGGCGAGCTTGAACGGCGCGTTTTTCGCCGCCGCGTCCTTCTCGGCCATCAGGGTCGAGGTGTAGGCGGCGATCTTCTGATCGGGATATTCATAATCCCAGTTCCACTGCCGACCGGTGACCTTCACCGTCATGTAGGGCTTGGGCATGTCGTGTTCTTCGAACAACAGCCGGAACGAAAAGATCGCGATGAACGCCAGGATCAGCACCGGGACCACGGTCCACAGGATCTCGATCGGCGTGTTGTGGCTCCAGCGGGCCGGGGTCGGATTGGCGCGCTTGTTGAAGCGCACCGCGACGATGATCAGCAGCGCCAGCACCAGCAGGGTGATGCCGGTGATGATCGGCATCAGGATCAGATTGTGAAAATTGATCACATCGGTGCGGATCTGTGACGCCGCCGGCTGCAGGCCGATGGCCCCGTTGACCGGCTGGCCGATCACCTCAGCCGCGGCGCGCGTGGCATGCAGCATCATCAGGAGCGCCGCCGGGGCCGTGACCGCCAGCCGTCCAATACCGGAAAACCCAGACTTCATGTCCCTCTCGGCCCGTCTCGCGCGGCGCACGGTCTCCGCCGGGAGGGCGGGGACGCCGGGGCGCCGGCCTGAAATGTCTTTGGAAAGGCGCGACGGGCGCGGGCCACTTTTGGCGAGCCTTGCTACGCACCCGGCCTTTCCTGCGGCGGTGCATACGCGGATCGCGCCGCAATGCCAAGGCGGTAGCGCCCGGCGATGCGACTTGTCGGCGGTTAAATGGATTTGGCCATTTCACGACGGTCTCGGTCGGCATATCTTAAGCGACGACGGGCGCGCCGCGTCCACCTGATCAAGGTTGCCTGCATGAATGCCACCGCCCTGGCGCCCGCGCGCCTCGCCGCTCAATCGATTCTCGAAGAGGCGGGCGTCGATCCCCGCGCCGCCGCCGACGTACTGGGCGACGCCCTGCGCGGCGCCGACGACGGCGAGATTTTCGCCGAGCGCTCGCATAGCGAGCATTTCATCTTTGACGACGGACGGCTGAAATCGGCGTCCTATGATTCGACCGAGGGCTTTGGCCTGCGGGTGGTGGCCGGCGAGACCGCCGGTTACGCGCACGCCAGCGAAATATCGCGGGCCGCCATCGGCCGCGCGGCCGCTTCGGCGGCGCTCGCCAAACGCGGCTATGCCGGCGTGGCGGCGGAAGGTCCCCGGTCCACCAATGCCCGGCTGTATGGCGAGGATGATCCGCTGGCCTCGCCGGGCTTCGCCGCCAAGGTGGCGCTGCTCGAAGAAATCAACGCCTTCGCCCGCGCCCGCGACCCCCGGGTCGCCCAGGTGATGGCCTCCCTGGCCGGCGAGCGGCGGGTGGTGGAAATCCTGCGGGCCGACGGCCAGCTGATCCGCGACATTCGGCCGCTGGCCCGCTTGAATGTGCAGATCACCGTCGAAAAGGACGGCCGCCGCGAAAACGGCATGTCGGGGGCCGGCGGCCGCGCCGGGTTCGAGGCGTGGATCACGCCCGACCAGTGGCGCGACCAGGTCGAGGAGGCGCTGCGCCAGGCCCTGGTCAATCTGGAGGCCGTCGCCTGTCCGGCCGGCGAGATGGACGTGGTGATCGGCCCCGGCTGGAACGGCGTGCTGCTGCACGAGGCGGTCGGCCACGGCCTGGAGGGCGATTTCAACCGCAAGGGGTCCAGCGCCTTCTCGGGGCGGATCGGCGAGCGGGTGGCCGCTCCCGGCGTCACGGTGTATGACGACGGCGCCCTCGAAGGGCGGCGCGGCT
>JAYUBD010000189.1:0-2112 GCA_043740995.1 Caulobacteraceae bacterium
TGAGGGAGTCCCATGGAAATCAACGGCGTCGCCCACATCTTCATCACCGCCGGCGATTTCGAACGCGCCCGGGCCTTCTATCGTCAACTGCTGCCCTGGCTTGGCATGAAACCGGTGATGGATTCGGCGACCACCTTTTATTGCGTCGGCGGCCGCACGGGGTTTGGCGTCCGCGCGCCCCGGGGGCGACCGACCGGCGAACGGTTCGACCAGAGCCGTGTCGGACTACATCATATTTGCTGGCGCGCCCGCAGTCGTGAAGAGGTCGAGGAGGCGCACGCCTATCTGGTCGGCATCGGCGCCGTCATCGTGCATGGCCCCGGCGACGATGACTGGGCGCCCGGCTATTTCTCGGTGCTTTTCGAAGACCCCGACGGCGTGCGGCTGGAGATCAATCACGTGCCGGGCCAGGGCCTGTTGACGCCGGGCGGGGCGGGTCATCTTGGCGGGAACTGGCCGGAGTGAGCGGCGGCGCTTTGACGGTCGAACCCGTTGGCTTCATGCGCGGCGGCCGGACCGACGAAATTATGAAGGACTATTGGTGACATGAACGCTCTCGCCCAGACCACCGAGGCCGACGAACGCGCCCTGCTCGATTCCATTGACCGCTGGCTTGTAAAAAAAGTGGCGCCGGTGGCCGCGCGCTATGAGCAGGCGGACGAGTATCCCGCCGAACTGGCAAACGATATGCGCGAGATGGGTCTGTATGGCGCGCTGATCGACCCGGAATATGGCGGGCTGGGGCTGTCGGCCGTCACCTATAGCCGCATCGTCGCGCGCATCTCGGAAGAGTGGATGAGCCTGACCGGCTTTTTCAACAGCCATTTGATGATGGCTCTGATCGTCCAGAAGTTTGGGACCCAAACCCAAAAGGACCACTGGCTGCCCCGGTTCGCCACCGGCGAGCTGCGCGGCGGGCTGGGCCTGACCGAGGCCGACGCCGGCACCGATCTGCAAGGCATCCGCACGGTGGCGCGCCGGGACGGCGACAGCTACCGGGTGGACGGCGCCAAGCTGTGGATCACCAATGCCATTGAGGGCGATGTCCTGGCCTTGCTGGTCAAGACCGATCCAGACGCGCAGCCGCGCCACCGGGGCATGACCATGCTGATCGTCCCGACCCGTGACTTGACGACGGGAAACGATCTGCCCGGCGTGAGGCGCGGGCGAAAATTGCCCAAGGTTGGCTATCGGGGCATTGATACCGGCGAAATCGGCTTTGACGACTATGTTTGCGATGCCGGTCTGTCCCTGGTCGGCGGCGAGGAGGGCAAGGGCTTTCTGATGGCGACCGGCGGCCTGGAGATCGGCCGTGTCAACGTGGCCGCCCGCGGCGTCGGCATCGCCCGCCGGGCCCTGAATGAAGCGGTCGCCTATTCCCAGATCCGCAAGACCATGGGCAAGCCGATCTGTGAACATCAGGCGATACAACTGAAGCTGGGCGCAATGGCCGCCAAGACCCGCGCCGCCGAATTGTTGGTCGATGACGCCGCCCGCGCCTATGACCGGGGTGGTCGCGTCGATCTGGAGGCCGGAATGGCTAAGTGGTTCGCCACGGAAACCGCGTTTGAGGTCGCGACCGAAGCCATGCGCATCTTCGGCGCCAACGGCTATTCCAAGGAATACCCGATCGAGCGCCTGTATCGCGACGCGCCCCTGTTGATGATCGGCGAGGGCACCAACGAGATGCAGCGGATCATCATCGCCCGCCGCCTGATCGCCAGAAATCCGGTGTAGGCGCGGGCGGATGCGGCGTTCGCCTCCCCCTCCAATTTCTGGGGAGGGCCGAGACGAAGTCTGGGGTGGCGTCAGCCGCCCCGCGCCAGGAACCAGCCGTTCTTGAAGCCCTCGGCGACCTTGCCATAGAGGAAGGGCGCCCCTTGCGGGGTGGTCATCCGACCCCCCGCGCCTTCCAGCACCGCCTGTCCGGCGGCGGTGTCCCATTCCATGGTCGGGCCGTGGCGCGGATACAGGTCCGCCGCACCCTCGGCGATGCGGCACAGCTTGATCGAGGAATCCATCGCCCGGGTATGGGCAAAACCATAGTCGCGGGCCAGGGCCTCAATGGTCTCGGTCTTCATGGTGTGGCTGATCAGGGCCAGCGCCCCGTCC
>JAYUBD010000190.1:0-2111 GCA_043740995.1 Caulobacteraceae bacterium
CCCTCATCCACCAGGAAGCCGATCGACATCACCTTCAGGCCCCAGGCCTCGACCGGATCCAGCTTGCCGTCCACGAATTTGGGCTGGGCGTCGATACCCAGCATCTTGGGGGCCGAAGGACCATAGACATCGGCATCGAGCAGGCCGGTGTTCAGGCCGAGGGCGGCCAGAGCGCAGGCAAGGTTGACCGCGACCGTCGATTTGCCCACCCCCCCCTTGCCGCTCGCCACCGCGATCACCCGCTTCACATGCGCCAGCCGTTCGGCCGGCGGCATGCCCTGGGTGTCGGCCCGCGGGTCGGCGGCGATGCCCGCGCCCTTGCGAACGCGGGTGACGCCCGGCGCCGCCGGCTTGGCGGCCGTGGTCAGCACCACCTGGGCCCGCGTGATGCCGGGCAGCGCCGTCAGCGCGCGTTCGGCCGCGTCGCGCACCGGCGCGTAGAGCGGCGCATCGGCGGGATCGACCTCCAGCATGAAGCCCGCCCGACCGTCGCCGACGGTCAGGCCCTGGACCAATCCGGCGCTGGCCAGACCCGCTCCGGATTTGGGGTCGGCGATCAGGTCGAGCGCCTTCAGGACGGCGGCGCGGTCAGGCTGGGCGGCTTGGTTCATGACATCGTATTGCTTTGCGGCTCGGGGCGTCTCATATCCGGTCACCGGAGCCGCTTTACAACCTCCACGCCGTCGCCGGCCCAAATGAAAGAGACGACTCCCCCGACCATGCCGTGGAATGACAATGCCAACCCGGGGCCCTGGGGCTCGCCCCCGCCGGGCAAAGACGCCGGCAAGGGCGCCGGCGAGCCGCCGCGCCGTCCTGAACCCCCGCGCCGCCCGTCTTCGGGCGGCCCGACGCCGCCTGATGTTCAGGCGCTGATTCGCCGGCTCACCGACGAAGCCAATCGCCTGTTCCGCGGTGACGGACCGGGCATTCAGCCGCCGGCGATGTGGGCGATCCTCGGCGTTCTGCTGCTGATCTGGGCGGTCACCGGCGTCTATACGGTGCAGGCCTATCAGGAAGCGGTGATCACCCGGTTTGGCGGCTATTCCCGTTCCGTCGGACCCGGCCTCCACTACCACCTGCCCGTCCCCATTGAGCAGGCCGAACTGGTGTCGGTGACCAACCAGAACAAGACCGTGGTCGGCGGCGTGCCGGGGGCCGAAGCCCCGGACGAGAGCCTGATGTTAACCGGCGATGAAAATATCGTCGATCTGTCGTTCACCGTGCAGTGGCACGTCTCCGACGCCGCCGCCTATCTGTTCAAGGTTCGCGACCCCATCGATTCGGTGAAGGCGGTGGCCGAGAGCGCCATGCGCGAAGTGGTGGGGCGCAGCGCCCTGAAATCCATCCTCACCAATGGCCGGGGCGACGTTCAGAGCCAGACCCTGACCCTGATGCAGCATATCCTGGATCGCTACCAGACCGGCGTGACCGTCGATGCCGTACAGATCCAGAACGCCAATCCCCCCGCCGAGGTGATCCCTGCCTATCAGGACATCGCCCGCGCCGGCCAGGACAAGCAGTCCTATATCAACGAAGCCAATACCTATCGCAACCGGGTGGTCAACGAAGCCATGGCGACGCCGCCAAGATCGTGCAGGCCGCCCAGGGCTATCGCGAGCAGGTGGTGCGCGAAGCCCAGGGTCAGGCCGCCAGGTTCGACCAGCTCTATGTGCAATATCGCCGGGCGCCGGCCGTCACCCGCGAGCGGCTCTATATCCAGACCATGCAGCAGGTATTGTCGCACACCCACAAGGTGATCATCGACGCCAAGGGATCGACCGCGCCGATCATCCTGCCGCCCGACGCCTTCCGCTCGGCCGTCGCCCCGGCCCCGGCCCCGGCCCCGGTCGCCGCACCGGTCGCCGCACCGGTCGCCGCCGCCAAGGGAGATGAGAAGTGAACCGCCGCATCCTGATTCTGTTGGCGGTGGTGTTTGCCCTCGGCATCCTGTTCGCCAACACCTTTTTCATCGTCGATCAACGCCAGCAGGTGGTGGTGGTCAATCTCGGCGAACCGGTTCGGGTGATCAATCCGCCCGGCGCCTATGATCCCGGGCTGAAACTGAAACTGCCGTTCGTGGAAAGCCTGGTCACCCTCGACAAGCGCAATCA
>JAYUBD010000191.1:0-2109 GCA_043740995.1 Caulobacteraceae bacterium
GTCAGCCAGAAGGGCAAGCTGGCCGAGGCGATCCGCTATGCACTCGCCCGATGGGACGGGCTCAGCCTCTTCCTCGACGACGGCCGCGTCGAGATCGACTCCAACATCGTCGAGCGGTCCATCCGGCCCATCGCGCTCAACCGCAAGAACGCCCTCTTCGCCGGCTCCGACGGCGGCGGCGAGCACTGGGCGGTGCTGGCCTCGCTGATCGAGACCTGCAAGCTGAACGGCATCGACCCGCAGGGCTACATCACCGATGTCATCACCCGCATCGTCCAGGGCCATCCCAACAGCCGGCTCGACGAGCTCCTGCCCTGGGCCTACGTCGCCCCTATCCGCGCCGTGGCCTGAGAACAGCGCTTACAATACTTACGCAGGCGATCGGGACAGACTGGAGCCGCTCTGGTTTGTTCTCGAATTTTTCGGCCCATTGACCCGGCAAAAGCGCCGAAAATCAGCTATACCTCGTTGCCTTGACAGTGCCGGGAGCTGTCTTGTGCATTATGCGCAAAACCGGACTTTCAGCCGGCCGCCAGCAACCCCACGTTCCCAACGTCAGCGATCGGTGGCGAGCGGCTTTTGGGCGAGTGGGGTCTCTTTCCTAGCGCTTGCGTGCCGCCAACCCAAGACGCATAGGGCGACCATCACGACGTTGCCCACGGCGTCTAGTAAGCCGATTGAGGTGAGCATCGGGATGACCTTCGAGAAATACCAATCGAATGCAAAGAACGGCAGCAGAGACACGCCGTAGGCCAGGAACGTCGCCCTGGTGAAGTTCGAGAGGGCCGCGAATAGGCCGGAAATCAGCGCCTGCGCCCCGAAGCATCCGATCGAGAATGCGGCCAAGGGCGCATCCGACTGAAATGCCGGCGTGATGCACAAGGCGATTACGCTGGAGGGGGAGACTATGCACCAGCCCCCCAGAATGAAGAACACCGACGCAAGGGAGAGCTGGATTGCTCTGATGGTCATAACTCATCGACCCAAATGTGAGTGCGACCAATCGGCCGCACCTGAACGGTCACCAACTTTAGCGATCAAGCGAACGCCGACAACCGGACGCTCCTAGCGTCGGCTAGGGTTGGAGGCTGTGTAAAAACTCGGGCAAACCAAAATCCGGCGCAACATTCTACCGCTTGCTCGACGAAACATGATCCAGCGTTGCGTCGCGGGTCGTCGCAAGCGCGAGCGGTGGCAAATTCTTGCGCCGAAATTTTCGTCGACCGAGTTTTTACACAGCCTCGTTGGAAAGCGGAAGTCGCTCCCCCGCCGAAAGCGCTCACTTTTCGGGGCGCGAATGAGTCAAAACCGGATTGAGTGCGCCCGCCGCCTACCCTGCGTTACGGCTCGTTGTTCTTCGAACACTGCTATAGGCTGATCCGGCGCGACGAGGACACGAGCATGCTCGGCAGATGGTTGGCGCTTCCGCTTGGGCTCGTGGCCATCTTCGCCACGGGACTCGCTTGGTCGCAACCGCGGCCGGGAGGGGGACCGCCGCCGGACTTTAACGTCGCCATCAGGCCCATCTTCGTCAGCCGCTGCGTCAGCTGTCACGGCGCCAACCTCCAGCGCGCGGGCCTGCGGTTGGATGATCGCGCCGCGGCCCTGAAGGGCAGCGCTACGGGTCCGGTGATCGTCCCCGGGAACAGCGGCGCCAGCAAGCTCTTTCAGATGGTCGCCGCCAAGCGCATGCCGCTCGACGATGAGCTGTCCGTTTTTGAACTCGACGCGTTGAAGGCCTGGATCGACGCAGGCGCGGCATGGCCGGACAAGCGCGGCCTCCAGGCCCTAACGGTGGATCCGCGCGTCGACGATTTCCGTGTTGCGATGCGGAACAATGATCGCGCCGCCATTGCCCGCGCCGTGGCCGACCCCGCGCTGGTTAAGGCCCGCGGGAAGGACGGCTCTACCCTGCTTCACCACGCAGCGATCTACGGCAACCTCGCCAAGGTCAATGCCCTGCTCAACAAGGGCGCGGACGTGAACGCCGCCAACCTTGAGGGCTCGACGCCGCTTATCTGGGCCGTCCGCGACGACGCCGCGGCCGCGCTCCTGATCGCGCGGGGTGCCGACGTGAACGCCGTCAGCGAAGGCGGCGTGACGCCGCTG
>JAYUBD010000192.1:0-7078 GCA_043740995.1 Caulobacteraceae bacterium
GGCGCGGTGACCACGAGCCTTTGCCCGACCGAGACCTTTGACGGCGAGCCGCTCTATCGCACCAAGCCCGGCGCCGCCGAGATCACGCGGCGGCGGACGTTGTGGTTCGATCCCTACCACGCGGCGCTGAGGCGAGAGATCGCGCGGCTTCGCGCCCTGCACCCGCGCATCGTCATCTATGACGCCCATTCGATCCGTTCCCGGGTTCCGCGGCTGTTCGACGGCGACCTGCCGGTCTTCAACATCGGGACCAACAGCGGCGCCGGCTGCGATGCGCGCCTGACCGACGCCGTCGACGCAGCCTGCGCCGGATCGGGCCTTCCCTCCGTCGTCAATGGCCGGTTCAAGGGCGGTTACATCACCCGTTCGTCAGGCCGCCCGAGCCTGGGGGTCCACGCCGTCCAGATGGAGCTGGCCTGCCGAGGCTATATGGACGAGCCCGGCATCGACCGGGAAACCTGGCCGCCAGCCTATGACGCCGATCGCGCGGCGCCCATGCGCACCACCCTCACCAGGGTTTTGAACGCCTGCCTCGACTTCACCGACGGAGAGCGCCCGTGACCCGCCTCGACAACAGCCGCCTGATCCGCAGCCCGCGCGGTCCACAAATCAGCGCGAAAAGCTGGCTGACCGAAGCACCGCTCCGTATGCTGATGAATAATCTCGACCCCGACGTCGCCGAACGTCCGGAGGAGCTGGTAGTCTATGGCGGCATGGGCCGCGCGGCGCGGGACTGGGAGAGCTTTGATACAATCGTCGCGGTGCTGCGGCGGTTGGAGGCGGACGAGACGCTGTTGGTGCAATCCGGCAAGCCGGTGGGCGTATTCCGCACCCACGCCGACGCCCCACGCGTGCTGATCGCCAATTCCAACCTGGTGCCGCGCTGGGCGACCTGGGAGCATTTCAACGAACTCGATCGCAAGGGCCTGGCCATGTACGGCCAGATGACCGCCGGCTCGTGGATCTATATCGGCGCGCAGGGGATCGTGCAGGGTACGTTCGAGACCTTCGCCGAGCTTGGCCGCCAACACTATGGCGGCGACCTTGCCGGGCGCTGGATCCTGACCGGCGGCCTGGGGGGTATGGGCGGCGCCCAGCCCCTGGCGGCGGCGATGGCCGGGGCCTCCTGCCTGGCCGTGGAGTGCCAGGCCAGCCGTATCGAGATGCGCCTGCGCACCGGCTATCTGGACGTGATGAGCCAGGATCTGGACGAGGCGCTGGCCCTGATCGAGCAGTCATGCGCGGCGGGCAAGCCCCGGTCGGTCGGCCTGCTGGGCAATGCCGCCGACATCTTCCCGGAGCTTCTTCTCCGGGGCGTGCGGCCGGACGCGGTCACCGACCAGACCTCGGCACATGACCCGATCAATGGCTATCTGCCGTCCGGTTGGACGGTTTCCGAATGGCTGGAGCGGCGGCAAAGCGACCCCGCCGCCGTCGAGCGCGCCGCCCGCGCCTCAATGGCAGTGCAGGTGCGTGCGATGCTGGGCTATCACCGGCTGGGCGTTCCCACCGTCGACTATGGGAACAATATCCGGCAGATGGCCCTGGAAGAGGGCGTGACCGACGCCTTCGACTTTCCGGGGTTCGTGCCGGCCTATATCCGCCCCCTGTTCTGCCGGGGTATCGGTCCGTTCCGCTGGGTGGCGTTGTCCGGCGATCCGGAGGACATCTACAAGACCGACGCCAAGGTGAAGGCCTTAATGCCGGGCGACCGGCATCTGCATGCCTGGCTGGACATGGCGCGCGAAAGGATCCGGTTCCAGGGTCTGCCGGCTCGGATCTGCTGGGTCGGCCTGGGCGACCGTCACCGCCTCGGGCTGGCCTTTAACGAAATGGTTGCCAGCGGCGAACTCACCGCCCCGGTGGTGATTGGCCGCGACCATCTGGATTCCGGCTCGGTCGCCTCGCCCAACCGCGAGACCGAAGCAATGAAGGACGGCTCCGACGCGGTTTCCGACTGGCCCCTGCTCAACGCGCTGCTGAACTGCGCGGGGGGCGCGACCTGGGTTTCGCTGCATCACGGCGGCGGCGTCGGCATGGGATTTTCGCAGCATGCCGGCATGGTAATTGTCTGCGACGGCACCTCCGATGCCGCTCGCCGCATCGAGCGCGTACTGTGGAACGACCCCGCCACCGGCGTGATGCGCCATGCCGACGCCGGCTATCAAACCGCGATCGATTGCGCGCGGGAGCAGGGACTGGATTTGCCTGGGATCTTAGGTTGATCGCGCGCCTCCTCGGCCAACCGTCTATCCCCGCCAAGGCGCGAAGACGCCAAGAAGAAAACCATTTGCCGGCGGCGCGAAGCACCAGCACCAGTCCCTTCGCGCCTTGGCGCCGAAGATTGTCCCGGACCCGGCAAGACCGGCGATCGGGGTCCCCTTCACATTCGGTGCGTGGTCAGCAGCAGGCTGGTCTCGGTGGCGGCGATTCCTTCGATCAGCCGGATGGAATCCAGCGCCGCGCTGAATCCGGCCAGGTTCTCGGTATTCAGTTCGGCCAGCATATCCCAGCGACCATTGGTCATGTGCACCGCTTCGACTTCGGGGAAGCCGCGCAGGCGGCGCAGCACGGCGCCGGAGCGTTCCCCATCAACGGCGATCGCCATGATCGCGCGCACCCGACCGGCGGCGGCATCATCGGGCGCCTTGATGGTGAAGCCGAGAATGTCGCCGCGCGCCAGCATCCGATCGACGCGATTTTGCGTCGCGCCGCGCGACAGGTTGACCGTCTTGGCGAGCCCCGCCACCGGCGCGCGGGCATTGGCGCGTAGCAAGGCAATCAGTTTGCGGTCGATCTCATCCATACGAAACCTGTCATATCATCTTCACTTACAGACGAATAGCACCGTTGAAGCTGCATTTAGATCATCCTGTCAGCTGTTCTGTAACGTACCGAGGCGGCATTCCTGGATCCACGCTTCACCGCCCCCCGAGGATTTCCGCCGATGGCCAGCCACCCCGCCTATCTAATGACCGATCCGGCGCTCTATGACGTCGCCTATACGATCAATCCCTGGATGCGGCCCGACCTGTGGGACGCCAATCCCGCCGCCAATCAACGCGCGGCCCAGGATGCCTCGCGCGCTCTGCGCATCGCCCTGGAAGACAGCGGCGGCGCGGTGCACATGATGCCGGGCGCCGCGGGCCTGCCCGATCTCGTCTTCCCGGCCAACGCCGCCGTGGTTCTGGACGGCAAGGCGTTGGTGGCGCGTTTCCGCCATACCGAACGCCAGGGCGAGGAGCCGCATTTCATGGCGGCGCTGCAAGGTCTGCGCGAACAAGGAGTCTTGACTGAAGTTGCGCAGATCGAGGGTTGTTTTCAGGAAGGCGCGGGGGACTGCATCTGGGATGCCGGCCGCCAATGGTTCTGGGTCGCCAGCGGGCCGCGCTCCACGCCGGAATCGGTCCCGATCATTGAGCGCCATTTCGGCCAACGGGTCGTGCATCTGCCCCTCGCCACCGAGCAATTCTACCATCTCGACACCTGCTTCTGCCCGTTGAGCGGGGGCGAAATCCTCTACTATCCGCCCGCTCTCGCCACGGAGGCCATGGCGACCCTGCGGACCCTCGTCCCCGCCGACCTTCTAATTGAGGCCACGGCGGAAGACGCCGCCGGATTCTGCGTCAACGCCGTCAGCCTTGGCCGCACGCTAATCATGGCCAGGCCCCCGACCGCGCTGCGCGCCCGGCTGGCGGCGCGCGGCTATGATGTGTTGAGCGTCGATCTCGATCCCTTCAAGCTGTCTGGCGGCGCCGCCTTCTGCATGACTTTGCGCCTCGACCTGGAAACCGCACGCGTCGCCGCCGATAGATCCCGCCTGTTGGAAAGGGCTGCCTGATGACCATCGACCTGCTCGAACCCGCCGTCGCTCCCGCCCGCACCGATTTTCTGGCTTTGGAGGCGGAGTACGGCGCACGCAACTATAAGCCCCTCGACGTCGTGTTGACGCGCGGCGAAGGCGTCTATGTCTGGGACGTGGACGGCAATCGGTATCTGGATGGCCTCTCAGCCTATTCCGCCGTGAACCAGGGCCATTGCCATCCGCGCATCCTGGAGGCGATGATCACCCAGGCCCGCCGCCTGACCCTGACCTCGCGCGCCTTCCGCAACGACCAGCTCGGTCTGTTCTACCAAGAGGTCTGCGCCCTCACCCGCTCGCACTCGGTGCTGCCGATGAATACCGGGGTCGAGGCGGTGGAGAGCGCGCTGAAGGTCGCCCGCAAATGGGGTTACGAGATCAAGGGCGTGCCGGTCGGCCAGGCCCAGATCATCGTCTGCGCGGACAACTTCCACGGTCGCACCCTGTCGGTGGTCGGCTTCAGCACCGACCCGCTCTCCACCGCCGGTTTCGGTCCGTTCAGCCCAGGCTTCGTCATCGTCCCCTATGGCGACGCCGCTGCGCTGGAAGCGGCGATCACACCCGACACCGTGGCCTTCCTGGTCGAACCGATCCAGGGTGAGGCCGGGGTGATCATCCCACCGGCCGGCTACTTGAAAACCGTGCGCGAAATCTGCACCCGGCACGACGTGATCCTGATCCTCGACGAGATCCAAACGGGCCTTGGCCGCACCGGCAAACTGTTGGCCGAAGAGCATGAGGGGATTGAGGCTGACCTCACCTTGATCGGCAAGGCGCTATCCGGCGGTTTCTATCCGGTCTCGGCGGTGCTCTCGAACAAGGAGGTCCTGGGCGTGCTCAATCCCGGCGAACACGGCAGCACGTTTGGCGGCAATCCGCTCGGCTGCGCCGTCGCGCGGATGGCGCTAAAGGTATTGGTCGATGAGGGAATGATCGACAACGCGGCCCGCCAGGGCGAGCGCCTGTCCAGCGGTCTGCGGACCCTGACCAGCGGCGCGGTGAAGACCGTGCGCGGCCGCGGCCTGATGATCGCCGTCGAGCTCCACCCCGAGGCCGGTGGCGCCCGCGCCTATTGCCAACGCCTGCAGGCGCGGGGTCTACTCTGCAAGGAAACCCACGAACACACCATCCGCATCGCCCCGCCCCTGGTGATCACCGCCGATCAGACCGACTGGGCGTTGGAACAATTGGCCGCGGTGTTGCGGGGATAGGTCGATGGCGTCGCCGCTGGAGGACTGCTAAAATCGGTCGGTGGCACACGGCCCCCGCTCCAGATTGACTGACTGGTCATCGGTCGATCTGGCAGGTCGCTCCGCAACCCATCATATGGGTCGCCCTGTAGCCAATGACGCCACCCGAATTGCTGTACCCCGAAACCTGCTCCGAAGCGGTGACAGCCAGCCCTTTTCTGACAAATCCGCCCGCCGGAGTCCCGAGGTCGGTGATTTTGTATAGGACGGCGGCCTGGGCCGGAGCCGCCACCAGCACCGCTGCGCCGGCGACGCCCATCGCCAACATCGTGAACCTATGCCGGTCCAGACCAGGTCGCGGCGCATTTCAAGTGCTCATGCTCATTGGCGCCGGCGCCGTGGGTCACGGCCTGCGTCGGGGTCGCAGGGCAACGAGCGCCGCCACCGCCTGATCGACCCTGCAAAAAATGGCCGGGAAGGCGGCTGTTTGATCAGCCGGGATCAGGGTATCCTGACGGCGAACCGAGGCCTCGCCGATGAGCCATCCATCCTTGTACCATCAGGGCAATCGCGATCTGCAGGATCGCTTCGGCAGCCGGCGGATCGCCGACCGGCTTGAAGGTCTGGCGCGAACGGCGTTCACCGCCGACGACACGGCTTTCATTGAGGGCGCCCTGTATTTCTTTCTGGCCACCGCCGATGGCGAGGGTCGGCCCGACTGTTCGTTCAAGGGCGGGCCGACCGGATTCGTGCGGGTGACGGGTCCCTCGGAACTCGCCTTCCCTGACTATGACGGCAACGGCATGTTCAAGAGCCTCGGAAACCTGGCGCTCAATCCGGCGGTGGGTCTGTTGTTCATCGCCATGCACGGCGCGGCGCGGCGGCTGCGGGTGAGCGGCGAGGCTCGGATCGACCCGCATGACCCGTTGTTAGAGCAGACAGTAGGCGCGCAGATGATCGTGCGCGTTGGGGTCCGGGCGATTTTCCCGAATTGCCCTCGCTACATCCCGACCGTGCAAGGGATCGCGCCCTCTCCCGATACGCCCTTGCCGGGCGCCGATCCGACAGAACCTGCGTGGAAGCGCTTCGATCTGTTCAAGGACGACGTACATCCCAGATGGCCGACCTGGAAAGGGTAGAGTCCCTGGCTGGACCGGACGGTGGGGCGAGGCCGTTGCCGTGGCTTGCCTTGGTTTCACTGGCGTTTCTGGCGTTTCCGGCGCCCGTCGGCCCGCGCGCCGCGCCGCTGGAAGCCTATGGCCGCCTGCCGGCCATGGAGGATGTCCGCCTGTCGCCGGACGGCGCGCGGCTGGCCTATGTGGCGACCGATGGCGAGCGCCGCACCCTGGTCGTTCAGGAACTCGTCCACAATACGATCATCGCCGCTCTGCGGGTCGGTGAGCGCAAGCTGAGAAGCGTGCAATGGGCGGGCGACAATCATCTGATCCTGACCACCTCCACCACGGGCAGACTCGCGGGCGTGCGCTCGACCGTCGGCGAATGGACCGTCGCCTCCGACTACAACATCGCCAAACACGCGCAGCACGCTCTGTTGGGCAGGACCGGAACCGGCTCGGATCACGACGTCCTGAATGTGACGGACGGCGTGCCGATGGTGCGGATCCTGGGCGGCAAGCCGTTTGCCTTCGTTCAGGGCAAGCGAGTCGAGGCGGGCGCCGTCCGGGTCGTGCTGTTCAAGGTCGATCTCGACAATGACGACGTGTCCTTGGTTGTCGCCGAAGGGTCCCCCGACACCCGGCGCTATTTGGTCGACGCGGCGGGCGCGCCCCTGGCTGCCTCCGAATATAGCCCGGCCCAGGGCCGCTGGACCCTTAGCCTGTGGCGCGACGGCGCCTGGCGTTCCGCCGATCACGTCCCCACCTTGCTCAATCCCCCGGAACTGCTGGGCCTCGGTCGGGACGGCGGCTCGGCGCTGGTGGCGTTCGATGGCGAAGAGACCGGAGTTTTTCGCGAATACGATCCAGCGAAGACGTCGTGGGGCCAGCCATTCGCAGAGGGCGATCGC
>JAYUBD010000193.1:0-2103 GCA_043740995.1 Caulobacteraceae bacterium
CCGATGCCGGCGATGAAGTCTGGGATCGCGTCGATCGGCAGCACGAAATAGGCCAGCGCCGCGAACATCATCCCCTTGGCCGCCACCGGGGTTTCGTCATCGCGGGCGCAGTACCAGACGGCCAGGGCCTCGGACGCGAAGGGCACGAGGGCGGCCACCTTGCGGATTTTCGGCCAGAAGCCGCGGGCCACCCGGCGCTCGTTCAGGCGCATGACGTGCGGAACCAGCGCCCGGCTTGGATCCAGCGGGCTAAAGGGGTCGAAATCGCTATTGACGTTGGGTGACGCTTTTTCGCCGGCGCTCATAGGTCTAAAGCCTCGGTCTGCAGACACGAGATAACCGGATCGGGAGCGACACGTCCATGCAACTCAATTCATCCGTCGCCGCCGTGGTCACCGGCGGGGCTTCGGGCCTCGGCGGGGCCACCGTCCGCGCGCTGGCCGCGCAAGGCGTCAAGGTCGCCATCTTCGACATGAACGAAGAGAAGGGCGAGGCGATGGCCAAGGAGGTCGGCGGGGTCTTCTGCAAATGCAACGTGACCTCGGAAGAAGAGGTCGACGCGGCCTTCGCCAAGGCCCGCGCCGCGAACGGCCAGGAGCGGATCCTGGTCAACTGCGCCGGCACCGGCAACGCCATCAAGACCGCCAGCCGCGACAAGCAGACCGGCGAGACCAAGCACTTCCCGCTCGACGCTTTCAACCTGATCATCCAGATCAACCTGGTCGGCACCTTCCGCTGCATCGCCAAGTCGGCGAAGGGCATGCTGGACCTGGAGCCGGTCGACGGCGAGCGCGGCGCCATCGTCAACACCGCCTCGGTCGCGGCCGAGGACGGCCAGATGGGCCAGGCGGCCTATTCGGCGTCCAAGGGCGGCGTGGTCGGCATGACCCTGCCGATCGCCCGCGACCTGGCCGGCGACGGCATCCGCGTGAACACCATCCTGCCCGGCATCTTCGATACGCCGCTGATGCAGTTCGCCCCGGAAGCCGTGAAGGCCGCGCTTGCCGCCTCGGTGCCCTTCCCCAAGCGCCTCGGCCGTCCCGAGGACTACGCCCAGCTGGCGCTGACCATGATCACCAACAGCTACTTCAACGGCGAGGATGTCCGCCTGGACGGGGCCATCCGGATGGCCCCGCGCTGATCCTCCACCAGCGCGCATCGCGCGCGTCAGCGGGAGGTGGATCGGCGCGGATATGCGCCGAGACGGAGGGGGTTTCACCACCGCGGCGCACCCGAAGGCCGGCAAACCCGCTCCCCATCCCCTCCGAACAGGGGTAGGGATCGCCGCAAGCTCGCCGCCGCGAAAGCCCTTCATGCCCGCCCCCATCATCGCCGAGTCCACCGTCACCCGGAACGCGGTCGTCATCCTGGCCGTGATCGCCGGCGGGGCGACGCTCTATTGGCTGGCGCCGATCCTGACGCCCCTGGCGCTGGCCATGTTCCTGGCGGTGATGATCGACGGCTTCGCCCGGGTGCTGCAGGAGCGCCTGCCGCACGTTTCCAAGAAGGCCGCCCTGCCGCTGGCGGTGGCGCTGTCGATCGTACTGTTCGGCGGCACCGCCTTCTTCGTAGCGGTGAACTCCGCGGGGTTCGCGACCCAGTTGGTCACCGATATCCCGCGCCTCAACGCGGTGATCGCCCAGGTCGCCCCGATGGTCGGCGTCCGCCACCCGCCCACCGTGGACCAGATCGTCGCCGGCCTGGATGCGGCCAAGTATCTGGGCATTGCGGCGAACGCGGTGAAGGACTTCGCCTCGACCGCGCTCTTCGTGCTGGTCTACCTGGCCTTCATCATCGCCTCGCGGCGCGGCTGGGAACGCAAGGCGGTGGGCCTGTTCCCCAACCGCGAGGAACGCCAGGAGGCGGTGGTGGCCTTCCTGCGCATCCGTGACGGGCTGGAGAGCTACCTCTTCGTTCAGACCGTCACCGGCGCGATGGTCGCCGGCCTCTCCTGGATCGCCATGGCGGTCGTCGGCCTGCACGACTCATTGTTCTGGGCGCTGCTGATCTTCTTCGCGGTCTACATCCCAGTGGCCGGCGGGGTGTTCGCCGGCGTCGCCCCGCCGCTCTTCGCCCTGGTCCAATTTCCCGACTACGGCCACG
>JAYUBD010000194.1:0-2098 GCA_043740995.1 Caulobacteraceae bacterium
GGTGGCACAGTTCATCGCCAGCGGCACAGGTCGCCTGCTGCGGATCGCCGCCGGCCTGGGTCTCATCGTCCTCGGCTATCGGATTAGAGACACCGGGACTGGCGCCGCCTTAATGCTGGTCGGCTTGGTTCCCCTGGGCGCCGGAGTGCTTGATCTTTGTCTCATCAGCCCCCTGTTCGGGGGCCCGCTGAGCGGAGCCGCGATACGTTCGGCGAGGATCGGGCGCCGGTAGCACGAGCGATGCCACCGCGAACAGCGCCAGGCGTTCCCCTTGCCCTCGCGCCCTCCTACGGAGACTCCCATGCGCTACCGCCAAGTTCCCGGTCCGCTCATCGCTTTGGTGACAATTGAACGCGCAGGCGACGACGCGTCGGCTCAAACCGCCTCCGGTTCAGCGGTGGGCAAATTCGGGCGTCGCACCCTGCCCGAGACGCGGGCAAACTCACGCATGACGGTGGCTAGCCTTCAGTCCCGGGCCAATGCCCTGATGGCGGAGTGAGACGATGGCGTCCTCAGGCCGACTGACCATCCTGCAGATCAACGACCTGCACGGCTATCTCGAACCCCATGCCGAGTTCGTGCGGACGGCGGCGGGCATGGACTACCAGACCCTGGGCGGCCTCGCCCGCATCGGCGGCCTGTTCAACGCCATCCGTGCGGAGGTCGGCGACGGTGTCATCGCGCTCGACAACGGCGACACCTTCCACGGCACCTATGTGCCGGTCGCCTCGGACGGCCTGGCGATGGTTCCGACGATGAACGCGCTAGGGCTCGCTGCGATGACGGCCCATTGGGAATTCGCCTACGGGCCGGCGGGTTTCAAGCGGCTCGCGGCGCTGCTCAACTACCCTGTCCTGGCGATCAATTGCTTCGACAAGGCGACCGGCGAATTGTTCTTTGCGCCCTATCTGGTGTTGGAGCGCGGCGGCCTGCGCCTCGGCGTGGTTGGATTGGCCTGCCCGATCGTCGATAAGACCATGCCGCCCAGCTACAGCGAGGGGGTTCGCTTCACCAACGGCGTGGACGAGCTGCCGGGCTGGATCGAGCATCTGCGCTCGGTGGAGCAGGTCGATCTGGTCATCGCCCTGTCGCACCTTGGCTATCCGCAGGATGTCGCCCTGGCCAAGCGCGTCGATGGCATCGAGGTGCTGGTCAGCGGCCACACCCACAATCGGATGTACGAGCCGGTCATCGAGAACGGCACGATCATCTTCCAGTCTGGGTGCCATGGGGCGTTTGTCGGCCGGCTGGACGTCGAGGTCTCGAACGCCAAGGTTGTCAGCCATCGGCATCGGCTCATTCCGGTGGACGGCGCCGCGCCCGAAGACCCCGAGATCGCCGCACTCGTCGAGGCCGCGATCGGACCACACCGGGCGATGTTGGATGAGGTGGTCGGCGCGACCGAGACGCCCCTGCACCGCTACGCCATGCTGCAATCGACCATGGACCAGGTTCTGCTCGACGCCGTCGCCGCCGCGTCCGGGCGCCAGATCGCATTCTCGAACGGCTGGCGATACGGGGCGCCGATCCCGTCTGGCCCGGTGACCATGGCCGATCTTTGGAACATCATCCCGACCAACCCGCCCGTCTCGGTCGTCGATCTCACCGGCCAGGAAATCCAGGACATGCTTGAGCAGAATCTCGAGCGGACGTTCGCGGCCGACCCCTTCGACCAGATGGGCGGCTATGTGAAGCGTTGCCGCGGCCTGCACATGTATCTGAAGGCCGAGAATCCGACCGGACACCGCAT
Source organism: Caulobacteraceae bacterium (assembly GCA_043740995.1). Taxonomy (GTDB): domain Bacteria; phylum Pseudomonadota; class Alphaproteobacteria; order Caulobacterales; family Caulobacteraceae; genus Acaudatibacter. Next base: position 1,751 of record JAYUBD010000194.1, read on the forward strand.
TGAGCGGCTGTTCGTCGGCGACGAGCCGATCGAGCACGCGCGCGTCTATGAGGTGGCGTTCGTCACCGCCCAAGGGGTCCCGGCGAAGTTCGGCACAAACCGGCGTAACCTTGAAATCCACGCTGTCGACGCGTTGCATGCCTACTTCGTACGGCACAGCCCAGTACGCACCAGCGCCCAAGAAACGGTCACGGCCGTCTGATGCAGTTCCACCTCGTCGCGCATAAGAGAAAGCGGTCCCATGGCGTGACGGCAGCGAACGGTTGTTCGCGACCGGCGCCGTTGGCGAGGTCGCGGACATCGAGCCGCCGGCCGCCATCCGCGGCGCGCGATGAGGAGCGCGCATGA
>JAYUBD010000195.1:0-2094 GCA_043740995.1 Caulobacteraceae bacterium
GCCGACGAGCCGCCCGCCTTTCGCACCCTGCTCGCCAAGGCGGCCGGCGCCCGAGGTTTTCCAAGTCTCAGGGCGCGGCTTGTCGCGACGCGCGGAGCCGCACGGCAGGCATTTGAACAGCTGATCGTCGTGCAATGACGCAAACTTGGCCTGACAGCCGCGTTCGTTCATAGGATGGTCGCGCCGGGGGGATAGGGTCCTCGAGCCGACGGGAGAAGACCAGATGACCAGCGTGCATGCCCCAAGCCGAAAACTGGACAGGCTGCTGTCGCTGATCGCCGCGTGGCGCGCGGGCGATATCGATGCGGCCCTGGCGCATATGAGCGACGATATCGTCTGGCACTATGCCGCCGCCGTGGCCCCGCCGGTGCGCGGCAAGGTCAAGGCGCGCAAGTTCCTGGAGAATTTCAAGGCCCAGCTGAGCGAGGTGCGCTGGCGGGTGTTTGACTATGCCGAGAACGGCAGCCGCCTGTTCGTCGAAGGCGTGGATGAGTATGTCGATACCAACGGCGTGGTGATCCGCGCGCCCTATGCCGGCGTCCTCGACTTTGAGGGCGACCTGATCCGCGGATGGCGCGACTATGTCGATGTGGGGGTGATGGACGCGCAACGCTCCGGCCTGCCCACCTCGGACTGGGTGGTCACCCTGATTGATCGCCCCGCGCTCTCGGCCCCGTAGAAGATCATCCCGCCATGATCCGCGACCCCAAGGCGCTGGAGCGCGCCATGGCCCGCATGCTGAGCCAGGACCAGATTTCAACCGGGCTTTAAAGCCCCGCCAATAGACGAGGGACGCCCATGGATATCGCCCGGCTGCTGCTGCAGAATTTCGCCATCGCGGCGGTGCTGTTCCTGGGGTTGTGGCAGGTGGCCGTCCGGATCAAGGATCCCAGCTTCATCGACAGCCTGTGGGCGCTGGGCATGGTGGTGATCGCCTGGGCGAGTTTCGCCTTTGTCGGCTTCCATGGCGCGCACGCCGTCTTGCTCACCGGGCTTTGCACCCTCTGGGGCCTGCGCCTCGGCCTCTATCTGCTTTGGCGCTGGCGTAAGCACGGCCCGGACCGGCGCTATGTGACCATGCTCGGCAAAGCACAGACCGAACGGGGCTGGGGCTATGCCAAGGCCACCCTGTTGCTGGTGTTCGCTCTGCAGCTGCCCTTGCAGTTCGTGGTCTGCCTGCCGATCCAGCTCGGCCAGCTTTCAGCGCCGGACCGGCCTCTGGGCCTGTTGGCTCTGATGGGCGGCGCCCTGGCCTTGATCGGCATCCTGTTCGAGACCATCGGCGATGCACAGCTGGTCAGGTTCAAGGCCAATCCCGCCAATGCCGGCAAGGTGCTGCAGTCCGGTCTGTGGCGCTATACCCGTCACCCCAATTATTTCGGCGACGCCTGCACCTGGTGGGGCCTCTATCTGATCGCCGCCGAGACCGGTCTGGGCGCCTGGAGCCTGCCCGGCCCGATCCTGCTGACCTTCCTGCTGACCCGCTGGAGCGGGGTGCCGACCGTGGAGGGGCGCATGCGCCGCAAGCGGCCTGACTATGAGGCCTATGTCCGGCGAACCTCGGCCTTTGTTCCCATGGCCCCAAAGAAGGGCTAGGCGCGGACTGCGGGTTCAAGGTTTTGTCGGCGACGCGATGCCACACCTTGCCGGATGATTGCGGAGGCGGGCGTCAACGGGCGGAAGATGGGCGGCCTCGGGCGTCCCGTGGGCGTGAAATTGTGCGAAATGGCGGGGAATGGCGGGGAATGGCGGGGAATGGCGGGGAATGGCGGGGAATGGCGTGTCTGTGCGGTGTTCTTTTTTCCGTATCTTATTGAACTTTAATAGACTATCTGTTTCAGACCGCCCTGCCGGCTTGGAACCCCCGCCACTCAGCCCGCACGCCACTCCAGGCCGCCGGCCTTTGTTAACATCTGCAGTATGCAATATTTTTAGCCGGCCGTCAAACGGCGACATGCCCGCGTTGTCCGAGCAGATCGAACTCTAAGCTTGGCGTATCAGGCCGGCGCGGCGGTGAGCGCGCAACGCGCTGCCCAGCCCGCCAAGGCCGACAAGCATCAAGGCCCACGCGGCGGGTCGCTCTTCGCGCAGATG
>JAYUBD010000196.1:0-2092 GCA_043740995.1 Caulobacteraceae bacterium
GAACATGTGGCGCCGCCGCCCGGCGGTGAGGGCCGAATTCTCGATGAGCCGCTGACCGAGGGCCTCTCGCGGCGCTACCTCGCCTATGCGCTCTCGACCATCACCCAACGCGCCTTGCCTGACGTCCGCGACGGCCTGAAGCCGGTGCATCGTCGCCTGCTGTATGCCATGCGGCTGCTCAAATTGGATCCACGCAGTTCCGCCAAGAAGTCGGCCAGGGTGGTCGGCGACGTGATCGGCAAATATCATCCGCATGGTGACGTGGCGGTTTATGACGCCTTGGTCCGCCTGGCCCAGGACTTTGCCCAGCGCTATCGACTGGTCGATGGGCAGGGCAATTTCGGCAATATCGACGGCGATAACGCGGCGGCCATGCGCTACACCGAGTGTCGTTTGACGGATGCCGCCCAGCTCTTGCTGGAAGGCATAGATGAGGACGCCGTTGATTTTCGCTCAACCTATGATGGCGAAGAGGAAGAGCCGGTCGTCTTACCGGCCGGTTTTCCCAATCTTCTGGCCAATGGCTCATCGGGCATCGCGGTGGGCATGGCGACATCGATACCGCCGCATAACGCCGCTGAATTGATCGATGCCTGCCTCTTGCTGCTGCAGCGACCGGGCGCCGACACGGCCGAGTTGATGCGGCATGTTCAGGGTCCGGACTTCCCAACCGGCGGCGTGATTATCGAAGGCCGCCAATCCCTGCTTGAGACTTATGAAGCCGGACGAGGCGGCGTTCGCGCGCGGGCAAGATGGATCCGCGAAGACACCGGGCGCGGCGGGTGGCGGATCGTCGTCACCGAGATCCCCTATCAGGTGAAGAAGGCCGATCTGGTCGAGCAACTGGCCGGTCTGATTGAAACCAAAAAGGCGCCGCTGCTGGGCGATGTGCGGGACGAGTCGGCCGAGGACATGCGGCTGGTGCTTGAGCCCCGCGCCCGCAACGTCGAAGCCGACGTCTTGATGGAGAGCCTGTTCCGTCTCTCTGATCTGGAGACCCGCTTTCCGGTCAATATGAATGTGTTGAACGCCCGGGGCGCACCGGTGGTGATGGGCCTGAAAGAGGCACTGCGCGCCTTCCTCGACCATCGTCGGCAGGTGCTGGTCCGCCGGGCTAGGTTCCGGCTCGACAAAATCGAGCAGCGTTTGCACATCCTGGAAGGCCTGCTGATCGTCTTCCTCAATCTCGATGAGGTGATCCGTATCGTGCGGTTCGAGGACGAACCCAAGGTAAGGCTGATCGCCGCCTTCACCTTGACTGACATCCAGGCTGAAGCGATTCTGAACACCCGCCTGCGCCAACTGGCCCGGCTTGAAGAGATAGAACTGCGCCGGGAGCATGACCAGCTCGCCGAAGAACGCGATGGCCTTGTCGCACTTTTGGACTCCGAAGCGGCCCAGTGGAGGTTGGTCGCCGTCGGCCTGCGCGAGGTTCGCAAGATTCTCGGGCCAACGACGGTCGTAGGCAAGCGGCGATCGACTTTCGGCGAGGCTCCTTCGATCGACGAGGCTGCGGCGTTGGAATCCTTTGTGACACGCGAGCCGATCACGGTGATTGTCTCCGAACGGGGCTGGATTCGCGCCGCCCGTGGCCGGATCGAGGATCCACATGCGCTGGCCTTTAAGGAAGGCGACAAGCTGGCGTTCGCCGTCGCCGCCGAAACCACCGACAAACTGTTGCTGTTCTCCTCCGACGGTCGGTTCTTTACGCTCGCCTGCGACAAGTTGCCTTCCGCCCGGGGGCACGGTGAGCCGCTGCGCCTGATGATCGATCTGGAAGACAAGGTCGCGATCCTGGCGGTATTCGCCCACAAGCCAGGTCGCAATCGGCTGCTCGCCTCCAAGTCGGGCTATGGATTCGTCATGTGCGAGGATGAGGCCGTGGCCTTCCGGAAAGCCGGCAAGCAGGTTCTCAATGTCGATGGCCGGGGCGCAGCGATTTGCCTTGAGGCTTCGGGCGACCATCTGGCCTTGGTTGGAGACAACGGCAAGCTCCTGATCTTCCCGATGGCGGAGTTGCCGGTCATGGCGCGTGGCAAGGGCGTCAAACTTCAAGCCTATCGCGAAGGCGGATTGCGCGACGCCGCGCTAT
>JAYUBD010000197.1:0-2084 GCA_043740995.1 Caulobacteraceae bacterium
CCGACCCCGACCGGGCGCGAGCCGGACGGGCCGCCCAGGCGATGATGCGCATGAGCAAACTCGATCTCGCCGCCATGCGCGCGGCGGCGGATGAAACCCTTCCATGAATCCAGCGCCCATCGAACCCGCGGTAGAGCGCCATATCAATGCACCGCCCGACAAGCCGGACGCGAAACCCTGGTGGAAGGCCGCAGTCTTCTACCAGATTTATCCGCGCAGTTTTGTCGACTCCAACGGCGATGGGGTAGGCGATCTCGCGGGAATTTCCAGCCGATTGGACTATCTGGCGACGCTGGGTGTTGATGCTCTTTGGATTTCTCCGTTCTTTCCCTCGCCCATGAAGGATTTCGGTTACGACGTTTCTGACTATTGTGACGTCGATCCAATGTTTGGGACCTTGGCGGCGTTCGATGACCTGTTGGCGCAGGCGCATTGTCGCGGGCTGCGCCTGATCATCGATCAGGTGTGGTCGCACACCTCCGATCAACATCCCTGGTTCCTGGCAAGCGCGCGTTCGCGGGAAGATCCCAAGGCCGACTGGTATGTCTGGGCGGACGCCAAGCCGGATGGCACGCCGCCAAACAACTGGCAGGCCTCGTTTGGTGGTCCCGCCTGGACCTGGTCGCCCCGTCGCCGCCAGTATTACCTGCACAATTTCTTAACCAGCCAGCCGGACCTCAACTTCTGGAATCCTGGGGTACAGGCGGCGGTGCTGGAGGTCGCCCGCTTCTGGCTGGATCGAGGTGTCGATGGCTTTCGGCTGGATGTAGTCAACTATTTTTTCCATGACGCGGCATTGCGAGACAATCCGGTCGCCGACCATGGCCGCCCGCCGTCGATGACCTATCGCTTCCAACAACACCTCCACGATATTTCCCAGCCGGAAACCCTGATCTTTCTGTCGCGGCTGAGGCGGTTGATCGACAGCTACCCCGGTGAGCGGATGACCCTTGGTGAAATCGCGGGCGATGGGGCGCTGGCGCGCCAGCGGGAATATACGGATGGACCGGATCGGCTGAACACGGCTTACAGTTTCTTCCTGCTCTATGCCCGCCGGGGCGACCCCGCATTGTTCCGTGAGGCGATCGAGGCGTGGCAGGGCGCCGCCGGATGGCCGTCCTGGTCGCTCGGCAATCACGATGTGCCGCGTTTCCCGTCCCGGCTGGGCGCCGACGGCCAAGCCGACATCCGTCAGACGCGCGCTTTGCTGGCGGTCCTGCTGTGCTTGCCGGGCACGCCCTTCCTTTATCAGGGCGACGAGCTTGGCCTGCCCCAGGCAAAGGTGCGGTTCGAGCGGTTGCGAGACCCCTTTGCTATCGCCGCCTATACCGGCGAGGCCGGACGCGATGGGGCTAGAACGCCGATGCCCTGGTCCGCGCAAGAGTCTCACCTGGGCTTTTCGACGGCGGACGACACCTGGCTGCCGGTTGATCCGAGCCACGCCGCCCTGGCGGTTGGTCATCAGGATCTTGACCCGGAATCGACCTTGAATTTCGTGCGATCGTTTCTAACGCTGCGACATGCGCGCCCAGCGCTTGGAACCGGGAACTGCAGACTGTTGCCCGCGCCTGAAAATATCCTGGCCTTTGAACGGCGGCTGGAGGGCGAACACCTAGTTTGCCTGTTCGAATTGTTGGGCGAGGGTGGCGTATTTCAGCACGAGTCTCTTTCGACTGCGGCCTTGCTGCAAAGTGGACTTGGCGGCGTGTTGTCGGGTTGCGAGGTGGATCTTCCGCCGTTCGGCGGGGCCATTCTGAGCCTACGCGTCCAGCAAGAACTGTGATGGCGGAAGCCATCAACCACCAATGCCGATGGCCGCCTCGACGCGCGCGATCCAGGCGCGGACGGCGGGGAATGGGCTGAGCTCCACCCCCCCTTCCGGCGCGACCCGGCTGTAGGCCACGAGCGCGATATCGGCCAGGCTGCATTGGTCGGCCACCAGAAATTCGCCACGTTGGAGAGCATCCTCCAGCCGTCGCAACGCCCCTAGGGCGCGGACGATCAGGTTGGGATCAAGCTCGGTCGGCGATTTCCCAAGATATTTCACCTGGAAACGGGCGACCGCGACAAAGGGTTCGTGACTG
>JAYUBD010000198.1:0-2078 GCA_043740995.1 Caulobacteraceae bacterium
GGCGGAATGACCATGGTGAAGGCCGGCGCCGCCGGATCGTCGCTGGGGCGGAAGGCGCCGGACGCTTCCCAGGCGGCATAGAGCCGAGGTTCAACGGCCGCGGGGTCGAAGGATTTGTCGAGCATGCACCAGGAACCGGGCTGAGTTCCTCCCCCGTCCGTTTACGGGGGAGGTGGCGGCCCGTATTCTCGCGGGCCGACGCAGGGGGCGCAAAGCTAGCGCACGCGCTTGCGCGAGATACGCTCGACTTCCTCATCGACCCGCGCGCGGACAATCTCCTCCAGATGCTCGTCCAACCAGGCTTTCAGCATCGGCGCCAGCAATTCGCGGGTGACATCCTCCAGGCTGCGCCCTGGCGCAGGCATGGCCAGGCCGCCATCGCCGGTCCGCGTGGCGTCCACTGCTTCGTCCAGACGATCCAACGCCGAGGCGGCGCCCGCCGCCGCCGTGTCGGCGACCAGGGACTGGCGTGGCGGCGCCTTTGTGGGGGCCGGGGCCGGCGGTCGTGGCGCGTCCACGCGGCGGGTCAACAGCAGCGCCTCCGGTTCGGCGGTCGGGGGGGCGTGTCCGGTGGCGGGCGTCTCGTCACCTTCGGAGATGATTTTCCGGATCGAAGCGAGGATCTCGTCCATACTGGGTTCGCTGGGGTCCGGGGGCGTGGATTCGGGCATTGGGGCCAGACATGGATAAGAGAATGGGGATGTCGCGCCCTAGATACGCGCATGAGCGGCGCGGGGCAATTTGCGGGCGGACCCTGTCGCCTAATTTCGACAAGGGTGGAATCGCCAAGCGGCGGTTCATGGGAAGGATCGGTTTTGCCGCCAAGACGCGAAGGGGGAATCGCTTGCCCGCGGCGCCCCCCGTCGGTCTCTTGGCGTCTTTGCGCCGTGAGGGCTCAAAACCGGTCACGCGGTTAGCGCGATCAGCCGACAAGCAACCAGGATAAAACCATTCTGGCCATCCCCTGCTCACATCATGCGTCCTGTTTGGGAGCGTCCGGCTGAATCGTGGCGTTGTCGCCGCTGGACGTGGTCAGCTTGTCCGCGATCTTCGAGCCGCCCTGCACCGTCAGCGCGCCGGCCAGGGCGCCGAGCAGGATCAGCATATAGTCGTGATTGGAGTTCGGCACGGGCCAAAAGACCATGACCAGAGCCAGCGCGCCCAGCAACACCAGGGCGACCGCCGCCAGCACGGTCTGACCCGAAGGTGCGGACATATTCCCTCTCCAATCGATAGGGTTGGCCAAGATGGTTTTCCGTCAAGACCGCGAAAACGACTCACGGCCAATGGGTTCAAGGGAGACCTTGATCGCCCCAAAGTGTTGAATATTTCTTATTGTGATTCGAAATCGGGACCTTGCCACCCGCGAGTCTGACCTTTGCGCCAGCCAACCATGCCGATCAGAACGATCGGGCGCCGTGGCGGACCGCGTTCTGGTTTGCCGGCCCCAACGGTTGGCTGGGCGGTGCGGCCCCGATGGACCGACGGAGCGATGAGGCCCCGCTGGCGTCCGGCGCGACAGTATGAAACCCTGCGCCTGGAACAACCCGGAGCCCCATTGCCGAATTTCAAGTTCCTGCACGCGGCCGACATCCACCTCGACAGTCCGTTGCGCGGTCTTTCGCGCTATGAGGGCGTGCCCGCCGACGAGGTCAGGCTCGCCACCCGCACGGCGCTGAACAATCTGGTCGCGGCGGCGATCGCGGAGGCGGTCGCCTTCGTCGTCATCGCCGGCGATCTTTATGACGGCGACTGGCCGCATTTCGGGACCGGGCTGTTTTTCTGCGCGGCGATGGGCCGGTTGGACAAGGCGGGGATCGAGGTCTTCCTGCTCTATGGCAATCACGACGCCGAATCGGTGTTGACCCGCAAGCTGCCGCTGCCGCCCAATGTCCGTGTCTTCGGGACGCGCAAGGCGGCGACCCTGGTGCATGAGGCGACCGGTACGGCGCTGCACGGCTGGAGCTATCGGGAGAAAGACACCCGTGACAATCTCAGCGCCGGTTATCCCGCCGCCCTGGCCGGCGCCTTCAATATCGGTGTGCTGCACACCGCGCTGTCCGGCGGGCGGCCGCCGC
>JAYUBD010000199.1:0-2076 GCA_043740995.1 Caulobacteraceae bacterium
GCGCGCTGGGACGAGGACAAGCATTTTCCCGTGGACGTGCTGCGCCAGGCCGCCGGGCTCGGCTTCGCCGGCATCTATGTGAACGAGAATGTCGGCGGCTCGGCGCTGAGCCGGCTGGACGCCACCTTGATCTTCGAAGCGCTGTCCGGCGGCGATGTTTCCACCGCCGCCTTTCTGTCCATCCATAATATGGCGTCATGGATGATCGACCGGTTCGGATCAGACGTCGTGCGGGAAAAATACCTGCCGCGCCTGACGACGATGGAGCTGATCGCCTCTTACTGCCTGACCGAGCCCGGCGCAGGATCAGACGCGGCGTCGTTGCGCACCACGGCGCGTCGAGACGGCGACGACTATGTCTTAAACGGAACCAAGGCCTTCATCTCCGGGGCCGGGGCCTCCGATGTCTATGTGGTCATGGCCCGAACGGGGGGCGACGGCGCGGGCGGCGTCTCCACCTTCGTGGTGGAAAAGACCATGCCCGGCCTTGGCTTCGGGGCTCAAGAGCGCAAGATGGGTTGGAACAGCCAGCCCACCGCCATGGTGAATTTGGACAATGTGCGCGTACCGTCCGAGAACCGCGTCGGCGACGAAGGCCAGGGCTTTCGCATCGCCATGATGGGGTTGGACGGCGGACGCCTCAACATCGCCTCCTGCTCGCTTGGCGGGGCCGGCCTCGCTTTGGCTATGGCCAGGGACTACCTCGCCACCCGCGAACAATTCGGGCGCCCCCTGCGGGAGTTCCAGGGCCTGCAGTTCAGGTTGGCCGACATGGCCACCGAGCTTGAGGCGGCGCGCCTTATGGTTCATCGCGCCGCCGCCGCCCTCGACGCCGGCGATCCGACCGCCACCCGTCTGTGCGCCATGGCCAAGCGCTTCGCCACCGACGTCGGATTCGAAGTGGCCAACCAGGCCCTTCAGCTGCACGGCGGCTATGGTTATTTGAAAGACTATCCCCTGGAGCGGATCGTTCGCGACCTGCGTGTCCATCAGATTCTGGAAGGAACCAATGAGATCATGCGCGTAATCATAGCCCGTGACCTGTTGCGCCCGTGAGCGAGGTCATTGTCCGTATCGAGGGCGACGTCGGTCGGCTGACCCTGAACCGGCCCCAGGCGCTCGGCGCGCTGACCGCCGGCATGGTTGCGCTGATGACCAGGGCGCTGTTGGCATGGCGGCGGGACGATGCCGTGAAGGCCGTCCTCATCGATCATCAGGGCGAGCGCGGGTTTTGCGCGGGCGGCGACATCCGCTTCCTCGCCGACAGCGGCGCGGTGGGCGGCGAGGCGGCCCGGAAGTTCTTCTTCGACGAGTATCGGCTCAACCACCTGCTGTTCGTCTACCCCAAGCCGGTGGTCGTGGTGATGGACGGGATCACCATGGGCGGCGGCGTCGGTCTCGCCGCGCCCGCCCGCTACCGGATCGCGACCGAGCGCACCACCTTCGCCATGCCCGAGACCGGTATTGGCCTGTTCCCCGATGTCGGCGGCGGCTGGTTCCTGCCGCGGCTGCATGGCGCGACAGGACTCTGGCTGGCCTTGACCGGCGCGCGGCTCAAGGCGGCCGGCTGCGCGATACTGGGCATCGCCACCGACGTGTTGCCCTCGGCCGGACTGCCGGACTTCAAAGCCCGGTTGATCGCTGATCCGGACGCCGTCGAGACCCTGCTCACCGAACTGGAGACCGACCCCGGTCGCTCCGCGATGATCGAGCACCATGACGACATTGACCGACTGTTCGCGGCCGACACCCTTGAGGCCATCTTCGAGAACCTGGAGGCGGACGGCTCCGCCTGGGCCGAGGCTCAACTGGCCATTCTGCAAACCAAGTCGCCGCTCAGCATGAAGGCCGCGCTGCGCCAGCTTGCCGCCGGCGGCGGCATGACCGACTTCGCCGACAACATGGCCATGGAGATGCGGATCGCCGCACGCATCGTCGTCAGCCACGACTTTCTGGAGGGCGTCCGCGCGGTGATCGTCGATAAGGACAATAACCCGGCGTGGTCGCCGACCACCCTGGATGGGGTTACCGACGCCATGCTGGACGCCGTGTTCGCCCCCCTGCCCGCCGACCAGG
>JAYUBD010000200.1:0-2074 GCA_043740995.1 Caulobacteraceae bacterium
GCGCTCCCGGAGCGGCAGCCACTCGGCCGGCGCCTCGCCGGACAGGTAGTCCTTGGAGCAATTGGGCCGGTCATAGGGCGGCTCACGCTCGGCGCTGACCAGCGTCACGGCGCCGTCGAACCCGCGCCGGCGCAACAGTTCAGCCGTTGCGAAACCGGCGGCGCCGCCCCCGACGATGACCACCCGCCTCTGCCCCGTGCCGGCCCGAACGCCCGAGGCGGGGCCGGACCGGGCCGCCCGCGCTTGAACGAAGGCCTTCCCCTCGCGCTCATCGACGACCCAGCAACTGACCGGGTCGATTGCGGGGGCCCCGATCGCCTCACCGGTGCGAAGGCAGAAACGGGCATGGTGCCAGGGACACCGAACCGTCCGCCCGACGATCAGCCCCTCGGCGAGCGGCGCCTGATAGTGGGTGCATTTCGCGCCAATGGCGAACAGGGCGCCGTCGACGCGCGCCAACATCACCTCTTCTTCGCCCACAAGCCCGACCAGTATTCCGCCTTCCACGACATCGCCGGCGGGCAGGCCTTTGGTCAGGTCGGGACGTTTCGCTTGTTGAGCCTCTCCGGTCATCGCGTCCTGGCCTCTGGTCGATGCTCTAACGCATCCACCCGCTGACGACTGAGCATCGATGTTGAACGCTCTCGGTCCGGGGCCTGCACGCCTAGACCGCGCGCCTTAGTTCATCGATGAATTTAACCGCCTCGCGGCGGACGTGGTCGGCAAGACGTGGGTCGATAATGCTCTTGATGCGGCCAGCCTCGATGCCGCGTACCGCCTTGGTTTTAAAGTCCAGAATTGTCTCGGCGGCGGACAGGATCGCGTCGGTCTCCGGATTCTGGATCAGCGAATTGGTCACCGTAGCCGGTAGCCTCGCGAGCGCCGAAACGACGCCGCCCAAACCGCCTTTGTGCAGTTCATGGAACACGTGACTGGTCTTGAAACAGGTGGCGATCAACGCCTTCTCATCAGGATCGAGCAGGTGCGCCACGAATTGCGCGTGCTCGTCCATGATATTGGTCCAGAACGTGGCCACTTCCCTGCGGTCGAACTCGGACTCGTTCAGGGCAAGCGCTTCCAGGCGTCGCGACCAGCGCTCCGCTTCATGGCGGGCGTGATCGAAGAACAGCGGCCACACCAAACTTCGCAAACGGCCCTCGGTCTGCGCCTGGCCCATGCTGGCCTTGTAGGTGATGAACGGCTTGATCGCCTCGACGATTTCGGCGGTGAAGGCTTTCAGAGCGCCGGGGTCCGGCGGCCCGTTGGCGTCGATGCGCGCGAGAAGCGCGGTAAAGGTTTCATGGAAACGCCGCGCTTCCTGGCGCTCGGCATTCGCCGTTTCCGGCGGCATCAAGAGTACGAAGAACAGCGCATGCTCCATCATGATATCGACGGCGAACCGACCGTCGGCCCAGGCATGCAGCGCGGGGTCATTCTGTTTTAACGCGGGCAGAAGCACCAGCTTTTCGGTCGGCGCCTCCACGTATTCGCCGCCTGCGCGGGTGTGGGCGACGAAACCGTCAGCGCGCGCCAACCGAGATGTGCCGTCGGGCATGGTGTTGCTCCAAGGTTTGAGCCCGTGGGCTCGTCACCGCCGAAATAGCCGCAGCTTGCGATAACCGAGAGCCTCGGTTTGCGCGCTGAACTGATGAGAATTGTTCCGCGGCAGATAACCTTAACCCCGCTGCTGGCTCCGGGTTCCGGCTATGGAATCCAAGATCTGGCGGTTCGGCGGAAACCTCTTGTGGTTGCGCTACGTCTTTTCCAAGCGCCAAGTGTCGGTGAGGCTTGAAGGCGCCACCCTCTCTACTACCTTGACCACGCCCAACCGAGTCCTGGGCTGACGCGGCGCTTTCGAAACATGCGAGCTATTCGAGGCGGAGCTGTCGGACCATGGCCAATATCGAACCTCACCAGGACAGTCGTATGACCGAGCCGCCGGAACTGTCGGCGTGGTGGGGCCGAGCGGTCGCCTTGACCTTCGTTCTTGGTTTTGCGGTGCTCATCCTGCTGACCTTCACCGCCTACAGGAACGCGCCGCCGGTCGCCGGGCGCACGGTCGATCCTGCCGGCG
>JAYUBD010000201.1:0-6983 GCA_043740995.1 Caulobacteraceae bacterium
GCCGACCTGTTCCCCACTGTGCCCCGGTTGGCGGTTACCGCCACGGCGGACGAGCGCACCCGTCAGGACATCCGCCAGGAATTGCGGCTGGAGGACGCCGCGCAATTTGTCGCAAGTTTCGCCAGGCCCGAGCTGTCGCTCAGCGCCGAACGCAAGAAGGGTCGCGGGGCCGAGCGGGTGGTCGCCCTGGTCAAGGCCCGCCCGGGCGCGTCGGGCATCGTCTATGGCGGTTCACGCGATGGATGCGAAAAGCTCGCCGAACGCCTGGCGACCGAGGGCGTGGCGGCGCGAGCCTATCACGCCGGCCTCGACAAGACCCTGCGCGCCGATCGCCTGAACTGGTTCCTCGAAGAGGAGGGCGCGGTGATGGTGGCGACCATCGCCTTCGGCATGGGGATCGACAAGCCGGACGTTCGTTTCGTCATTCATGCCGACCCGCCCGCCGCCATCGAGGCCTATTGGCAGGAGATCGGCCGGGCCGGCCGCGACGGCGCCCCCGCCGAGGGGATCACGCTTTACGGCGCCGCGGACATGGCCTGGGCGCTTGAGCGCATCAAGCGGCGCGACGCGCCGGACGCGGTGACCCGGGTTCAGGCCCGCAAGGTTCGCGAGCTTTACGCCATGCTGGACGGCGTCGGTTGCCGCGCCCAGGCGGTGCGGCGCTACTTCGGCGAGACCGACGCCGCGCCCTGCGCCCAATGTGATCGTTGTCTCAATCCGCCCATGGGCATCGAGGTGACCCAGGCTGCCCAGAAGGCGCTGTCCGCCGTCCACCGGCTGGGCGGCCGGTTCGGCCGCGGCCGCATCGTCGATCACCTGCTCGGCAAGACCAAGGGCGTCAGTGAGAACGAGGCGGCGATGTCGACCTATGGGGTCGGCGGCGAGTTCAGCGCCGACGGCTGGCGCGACCTGCTCGACCGCCTGCTGTTCGAGGGTCTGTTGGCCGAGGATCCCAATGACGGCCGCCCGCTGATTATTCTGGCCGACCCCGAAGCCGTGCGCGCCGTCTATCGCGGCGAGCGGCGCCTGACCGTGCTGAAATCTCCCGGGCGGATGGACGACGAACCCAAAAAGACCCGCGCCCGCCGGGGCGCGGCGGCGGACGGCATGGCCGGCGAGGCCCTGACCCTGTTCGAAACCCTGCGCGCCTGGCGTCGCGCCGAGGCCGGCCGCCAGCATGTGCCGCCCTATGTGATCTTCCACGACCAGACCCTGGCCGATATCGCCCGCCTCAAACCCCGCGACCGCGACGCCCTCGGCGCCGTCAACGGCGTGGGTCAGGGCAAGCTGGATCGCTATGGCGCGGCGGTGCTGGCGGTGGTGGCGGGGGCGATTTAGGTCAACCGCTCCGAAGGCGCCAGGCGCTCGACGGTGTTCATCCCCTGTGTGGCGGACACCCGCGAAAATTCTAACCCTGGGACCCGGCCTGCCTCTGAATGTGAAGAATCATGGGGCCCACCGTCTGGCGACCGCAACTCGACATGGATCAAACGCACAAGGACCGGCGGTGAGATCGCGTGGCCCCGCCTGATGCCGGGCGGCGGCTTCGGGATTGTGTCGATCAGATACCGAGTGACACGCGAACCCGTCGCCGTGTTCCGTCACGGCGGCGCTTGCTCACCTCCGAGCGGCGACATGCACATGCGTGGCATATTGAAGGTCCACGGTTTCGCCCGCCGCGCGGAGCACGCCGCCGACCGCACCAAGCAAGGCGTCCAGGCGCCCAGGCTCAAGACCCTGATGGTTGGATAATGTTCGCAACATATCGACATAGCCGTCGAGGCTCAGAGACCGTCGCCATTCAAAGGCGCGATGGGTTGGCTGGGTGAACAGGCCGGACTGTCGGATCATTTTCGGACATGGCCCATCGGCAAGATACCAGGGCTCCAGCGGAGACTCTCTCAATTCAGGTGCGTCACGCACATAGACCGCATCAATCGCCGCGCGCAGGCCGGCGCTGGCCGGCGACCAGACATTGCCGAAGATCGCCAGCGTTCCGCCGGGCTTGAGCAGCGCCGCGGCTTTGGCGACCCCCAGTTCGGGCGGAACCCAATGCCAGGATTGTGCGGCGGCGATCATGTCAAACCCCGTCTGGTCGGGCGTCCAGGCCTCGAAAATTCCCTCGACGAATCGGACATTGGGGAAATCGGCAACCGTCGCCCGCGCCTCGGCGATCATCGCGGGCCCCGGGTCCAGTGCGACGATGTCCAGACCCCGCCTGGCGAAGCCCAGCGTCGCCTTTCCCGTACCGCAGCCCACTTCCAGCATCTTCGCCCCGGGCGGCGCGAGCGCGGTCAGGCTGTCAAACACCGCATCCGGATAGCCGGCGCGCGCATGGGCGTAGAGCGCCGCTACCCGGTCAAAGGTGAAACGGGGTTCCAGCGCCACCCCTAAACATCGACCTCCGCGTCCAGCGCATTCTCCTGGATGAACTCCCGCCGGGGCTCGACCAGATCGCCCATCAGGCGGGTGAACAGGTCGTCGGCGTCGTCGGCGTGGTTGACCTTGACCTGCAGCAGGGTGCGGGCGTTGAAGTCGAGGGTGGTTTCCCACAGCTGGTCGGGGTTCATTTCGCCCAGGCCTTTGTAGCGCTGGATGGCCAGGCCCCGGCGGCCGGATTCGAAGATCACGCTGACCAGGTCCAGGGGTCCGCGCACCGTGTGGCTACGCTCGCGGCGGCGGAAGGTGGCGGGGCCGGAAAAGGTTTCGGACAGCTTGCTCGCCCGTTCGGCCAGACGCCGCGCGTCGGCCGAATGCAGCATCTGGTCGTCCAGAACGATGCGTTCGGAGACCCCGCGCTTGACCCGCGTGAACAGATAGCCGCCGCCCTGGGCGATCTCGCCGGTCCACGGACCGTCGCCCTCCTCGGCATAGAGGTCCAGGCGGCGCGCGCCCTCGACCCGGTCGTCGGAATTGCCGAGCAGGCCGGCCAGGGCGGCCTGTTCGATGGCGAAGGCCGGGGCGCGGGCCGATAGCCGCTCGATATTGGCCTTGGCCTGGCGCGAGGTCTGGGCGAGTTCCGCCAGATCGCGACCGGTCATCCGCTCGCCCGAGGCGAGATCGAGCTCGGCGCCGTCCAGGCCCTCCTCGATCAGGAAGGTCTCCAGCTCGGCATCGTCCTTCAGATAGCGCGAGGACTTGCCCTTGCTGGCCTTATAGAGCGGCGGCTGGGCGATATAGAGATAGCCGCGTTCGATCACCTGCGGCATTTGCCGATAGAAAAATGTGAGCAGCAGGGTGCGAATGTGGGCGCCATCCACATCGGCGTCGGTCATCACCACGATGCGGTGATAGCGGATCTTCTCGATGTCGAAATCATCGCGGCCAATGCCGGCCCCCAGGGCGGTGATCAGGGTGCCGATCTGTTCGGAGCCCAGCATCTTGTCGAACCGCGCCCGCTCGACATTGAGGATCTTGCCGCGCAGGGGCAGCACGGCCTGGTTTTCGCGGTTGCGCGCCTGCTTGGCCGAGCCGCCGGCGCTGTCGCCCTCCACCAGGAAAATTTCCGACTTGGCCGGGTCGCGTTCCTGGCAGTCGGCGAGCTTGCCGGGCAGCGAGGAAATATCCAGCGCCGACTTGCGGCGGGTGAGATCGCGCGCCTTGCGCGCCGCCTCGCGGGCGACGGCGGCCTCGGAAATTTTCTGGATGATCAGCTTGGCTTCGGCGGGATGTTCCTCGAACCAGGTGGCGATGCCGTCGCCGACCAGGCCTTCGACCGCCGGGCGCACCTCGGAGGAAACCAGCTTGTCCTTGGTCTGGGACGAGAATTTCGGGTCGGGCACCTTGACCGACAGCACGCAGGTCAGGCCCTCGCGGGCGTCCTCGCCAGTGACCTGCACCTTCTCGCGCTTGGTCGCGCCGGACGATTCGGCATAGCTGGTAATCACCCGGGTCAGGGCGCCGCGGAACGCCGACAGGTGGGTGCCGCCGTCGCGCTGCGGGATGTTGTTGGTGAAGCACAACATGGTCTCGTGATAGCCGTCGTTCCACCACAGGCTAAGATCGATCTCGACCTTGTCGCGGCGGCCCCGGATGACCAGGGGGGTTTTCAGGAGCGGGGTCTTGGCCTTGTCGAGGTGGCGCACGAAGGCTTCGACGCCGCCCTCATAATGCAGGATTTCCTCGAACGGCTCGGCGCCGCGCAGGTCACGGAAATAGATCACCACGCCGGAATTCAGGAAGGCCAGTTCGCGCAAACGGTGGTCCAGGGTTTTGCGGTCGAATTCGATGTGGGCGAAGGTGGTCAGCGAGGGCAGGAAGGTCACCTCGGTCCCGGTCAGATATTCCCCGTTCTCGCGGCGCGGCGCCTCGCCGGTGATGGCGAGGGGCGAGACGGTGTCGCCCCGCGCGAACTTCATTTCGTGGCTTTTGCCGCCGCGGTGGATCTTCAGCAGCAGCCAGTCCGACAGGGCATTGACCACCGAGACGCCGACCCCGTGCAGGCCGCCCGACACCTTGTAGGAATTCTGGTCGAACTTCCCGCCGGCGTGCAGCTGGGTCATGATCACTTCGGCGGCCGACACGCCCTCGCCCTCGTGAATGTCGGTGGGAATGCCGCGTCCGTCATCGGTGACGGTGCACGAGCCGTCGGCATTGAGGATCACCTCGACGCGACTGGCAAACCCGGCGAGCGCCTCGTCGATGGCGTTGTCCACCACCTCATAGACCATGTGATGCAGGCCCGATCCGTCATCGGTGTCGCCGATATACATGCCCGGACGTTTGCGCACGGCGTCCAGACCCTTGAGCACCTTGATGGAATCGGCGCCATATTCGGCGGCGGCGGCGTCGGCGGCGGCGGCAAAGGCGTTGGGATCGGTCTCGTCGGTCATGTTCAGGTTTCCAGGACGGTCAGGCTGGACGCGTCGACATGGACGCCCAGGGCCCGACCCTTGAAGGTTTCGAAGAGCGATTCGTCCGTGCCGGTCAGGAAAACCTGGAGCGACAAGGCCTCGATCTCATCGAAGAGCGCCGCCCGGCGATCGGGATCGAGGTGGGCGGCGACTTCGTCGAGTAACAATACAGGATTCGGCTGCGATTTCGTACTGGAAAGTCGCGCGGCCTGCGCCAGGATAAGATTGAGAATCAGACCCTTCTGTTCGCCCGTCGAACATTCGGCCGCCGGGCGCTGTTTGGCCTGGTGGGTCACCTGCAAATCGCCGCGGTGCGGCCCGGCCAGGGCGCGTCCCACCGCCTGGTCCCGGCGCCGTCCGGCGGTGAAGGCCGCCGCCAGCCCGCGTTCGAGCCCGGCGAGATCGGCTCCGGTCGCCGCCGCCTGTTCCCAGACGCCGGTAAGGGTGAGGTCGCCGCGCGGGAAAGCGCTGCGGTCGCGGCGGTCGATCTCCGCGCTCAACGCCGCCAGCGCCGTCGCCCGGGCCTGGGCCACGCGCGCGCCCGAGGCGGCCAGGCGGGTTTCGAGCGCGGTCAGCCAGGCGTCATCGCCGCCATCCTCCGCCAAGAGCCGCGTCCGTTCGCGCAAGGCCCGCTCATAATCGCCGACATGACCGGCATGGGCCGGATCGGCGGCATACACCAGGCGGTCGAAGAACCGCCGCCGCTCGGAGGCCGAATCCAGAAACAGGCGGTCCTGCGCCGGCGTCAGCCAGATCGGCCGCAGATGGTCCGCCATCCGCCCCGGCGACGCGGGCTCGCCGTCGATCCGCACCAGGCGCCGCGCCGATCCCGGAGCCTCGACGCCGGCCCCGATCCGCGTCGGCCCTTCCGGCGACATCACCAGGGCCGACACCGCCCAGGCGCGCCCCGCATCCTCGCCCGGCAGCCTGCGACCGAGGTCGGCGAGGGCGGCGCCGCGCAGGCCGCGTCCCGGCGAAAACAGGCTGATCGCCTCCAGCAGATTGGTCTTGCCCGCGCCGTTCGGGCCGAACAAAAACACGCTGCGTCCACCCGGGGCGAACGCTGTCCGCGTATAGGAGCGGAAATCCGTCAGCAGAATCTCGTGGATCGTCGCGTGCAATCCGGCCCTCACCGGCGCGGCCGGCTCACGCCCTCAGGGGCATGAGCACATATTGCACCCCGGCGTCCGTGGGATCGAGAACCAGGACGGGGTCGAGCATGGTGGCGGCGGCGGCGCGGTCGGCGAAGCGGAACTCGGCGGTCTCGCCGCTGATCTGGCTGCTGACATCCATCAAATAGCGGGCGTTAAAGCCGATTTCGAATGGTTCGCCCTCATAGTCCACTTCCAGCTCTTCAACCGCCTGACCGGTTTCCATATTGCGCACCGTCATGATCACCCGGCCGGTTTCCACGGCCAGTTTCATCGACCGGCTCTTTTCGGATGAGATGGTGGCCACCCGATCCACCGCCGCCGAGAACAGGGCGTTGTCGACCGTCATGACCCGGTGGTTTTCCTTGGGAATCACCCGCGTATAGTCAGGGAAGGAACCGTCAATCACCTTGGAGGTGAGGGCGGCGCGACCGAAGTCGAACCGCACCTTCTGGGCGCTTAACTGCACATCGACATTTTCGCCGGCGTCTTCCATCAGACGGCGCGCCTCCTGGATGGTCTTGCGCGGAACGATGACGCCCGGTCCGCCGACCGCGCCTTCCGGCGCGGCCATGTCGGCCAGGGCGAGGCGGTGGCCGTCGGTGGCCACCGCCCGCAGAATCGGCCTGCCATCCTCAACCAGCGTGTGGAGGTAGATCCCGGTCAGATAATAGCGCGTCTCTTCGGTGGAGATGGCGAAACGGGTCTTGTCGATCAGGCGCATCAGGCCGGCGGTGTCCACCGCCACCGGGGCGGACAGGCCCTCGGGCGACATGATCGGGAAATCGCCGGCCGGGAGAACCGGCAGGTTCACGCGATAGCGCCCGGCCCGCACCTGCAGACGAGGATCATCGCCAGTAAAGCCCAGGGAAACCTCGGCCCCTTCCGGCAATTTACGCACGATCTCATAGAGCGTGTGGGCGGGGGCCGTGATCTGGCCAACCCCTTCCACCCGCGCCTCCACCTCGTCGATGATCTC
>JAYUBD010000202.1:0-2070 GCA_043740995.1 Caulobacteraceae bacterium
CGCATGCGCGCCTCGATGGCCGCCAGATCGTCCAGGGAAAACGGCTCGTCGCGCGCGAAATCGTAATAGAATCCGTCCTCGACATTCGGGCCGATCGTCACCTGCGTGCCGGAAAACAGTTCCTGCACCGCCTCGGCCAGGATGTGCGCGGCGTCGTGCCGGATGACGTCGAGGGCCCCTGGGCTTTCGCGGGTGATGATCTCAATGGCGCCGCCGCGCGCCAGCGGCCCTGCGAGATCCAGCAGGACGCCGTCCAGCCTGACCAGCAGCGCCTTCTTTTCCAGGGATCTGGAAATCGAGGCGGCGACATCGCGGCCCGTCACCCCGTCCGGGTACTGACGGACATGGCCGTCGGGGAATCTAAGATCGATCATGGCTTTCACTTTCCACTCCGCGGGCGGAGCGTGAGGGGGGGACCGGATCATAGCCGGAACCGCCCCAGGGTTGGCATCGGCACAGACGCCGGACGGCGAGCCCGCCGCCGACAAGGGGTCCATGCGTGATCAGCGCTTCGGCCGCATAGTCCGAACAGGTCGGAAGGAAGCGGCACTGGCGTCCGATCCATGGCGACAGCGTCAGCTTGTAGGCGCGAAGCGACCACCGGATGACGCGTTCATAGAAGGTCATGCCGACGCTTCGGCCTTGGAAAGCGGGCTGTGCCGCTCAGGCCGCGCCGGCGCGGCTAGTTCGCCGGGTGACCGCCATCCGGCAAGCCTCGATCGTCGCCTCGAACGCGAGGAGCGTCGAGGCGTGGCGCGGCGGATAGTCTTTCACAGGCTCAAGCATTGACAGGTCCGAAAATCGTCCGGTGGGCGGCGGTCCGCCCTTGGTCAACATAGCACGAAACTGATCCCTGGCCATTTCGATTTCGCCAGGGGTCGCGCCGATCACCTGGGCGCCCAGGATCGCCGCCGCCGCCTGTCCCAGGGCGCAGGCCTTCACCTCCTGCGCGAAGTCGCTGATGACGCCGTCCTTGAGCGACAGATCGACAATGATGCGGCTGCCGCACAGCTTAGCCACTTTTTCCGCCGAACCGTCCGGCGCGGCCAGCCGTCCGGACCGGGGCAGATTGGCCGCGAGCCCGAGCACCTTGGTCGAATAGAGCTCGTCAATCATGGCGCGCCGCCGTCATCAACGGTCGGCGGCCGCCAGCGGGCTTCGACCCGCGCCTTCACCGCCTCGCCCATGGCGGCGAAGCCGGATCGGAGCGCCGGTCGCATCCGACGTCCAAGGGTCGGTCCCAGCAAGCCCTCGAACACCTCGCCATTCGAGAAGACGCAGCCGGTCTCGGTCAACACTTCGATCTCGAAATAGCGTGTCGTTCGCACCAGTCCCGCGACGGCGTTGAGTTTCCAGTGGATCTGCTCATTGGGCACCCAATCGACCACCACCGGCTGGATGGTTCGCGGCGGCGATCCCGGCAGCGCCAGTTCGAGCGTCAGCGGCGCGCCGATGCGAATGACGCCCCGCGCCTTGGGATAAAGCGGGTTCCAGGCCTCCCAGCCGGCGACATCGACGATCACCGCCCAGATCTGTTCGGCCGGCGCCTGGATCCCCAATCTGTGTTCGATCTTAAAGCGCATCAGGCCTTCAGTCTCCAGGTGGCGCCGTCCGCCGAGTCCATTACCTCCACATTCAACGCCGTCAACTCAGCGCGGATCAGGTCGGCGACCGCCCAATCCCTGGCCGTTCGCGCCGCGATGCGCCGGGCGATCAACCCCTCGACACGCATCGACAGTTCAGGATCGGCGCCGCCCTGGAACCACGCTTCGGGATCGCCTTGCAGGAACCCGATCAGGCCGCCGCTGGCCAACAACTCGCCCTTGGCGACGGCGCGTTCGGCCGCGTCGCCGGTCTCCAGCCGTCGCGCCAGCACGAACAGCTCGGCATTGGCCCTGGGGGTGTTCAGGTCGTCGTACAGCGCGTCGAGGAAGGCCGCCGAGGGTTGATCGCCCGCCGGCGCGACGTCGGCATTGCGCCGCAGCGCGCCATACAGATTGTCCAGGCTGCTCTTCGCTTGCGCGATCACGTCCTCGGTCCAGGCGAGGGGCTGGCGATAGTGCGAGGCCA
>JAYUBD010000203.1:0-2064 GCA_043740995.1 Caulobacteraceae bacterium
GGGTCGCCGAAGACCGGGTTCGTGCTCGATGATGCGCGCTATGCGAAAGCCGAGGTGTTGATCACCGGCGACAATTTCGGCTGCGGTTCCAGTCGCGAACACGCGCCCTGGGCCCTGCTGGATTTCGGCATCCGTTGCGTCATCGCGCCCGGCTTCGCCGACATTTTTTACAATAATTGCTTCCAGAACGGCCTGCTGCCGATCGCCCTGCCGGAGGATCAGGTCCGCGCCCTGATGGGCGAGGCCAAGGGCGGCAATCATGTGTTTTCCGTTGATCTCGCCGAGCAGGTGGTGGTCGCCCCGTCCGGCGCGCGCTTCACCTTCGAGATCGATCCCGGCCGCAAGCAGAAGATGCTGCGGGGGTTGGATTCGATCGGCGAGACCTTGCAGGCGACCGACGATATCGACGCCTTCGAACACCGGCAGGCCTTGAGCCGGCCATGGCTGGAGACCGCATGACCCTGATCATCGCCGGCACGGTGCGCGTGCCCCCGGAGAACCTCGACGGCTTACGTCCGCATATGACGGCGATGATGCGAGCCAGCCGCACCGAAGCCGGCTGCCGGGCCTATGGCTATGCCGAGGACGTCGCCGAACCCGGCCTCGTTCATGTGTTCGAGGTGTGGGACGATCAGGCCAGTCTCGATGCGCATTTTTTGACCCCGCACATGACCGCCTGGCGCGCCGCATGGCCAAACTTCGGGGTTCACGACCGGGCCCTGACCGCCTACGAGGTCTCGGCTTCCCGCCCGCTGTAGACGAGCCCCAGAGCCCATGACCACCCTGCTGCTTCTGCCCGGCGACGGCATCGGCCCCGAAGTGACGGCCCAGGTCCGCCGGGTCGCCGAACGTCTGACTCCGGACCTCACCCTCGACGAGCGGCCGTTCGGCGGCATCGGCTATGACACAGAGGGCGCGCCGCTAACCCCGGCCACGCTCGCCGCCGCCAGGGCCGCCGACGCGGTGCTGATGG
Source organism: Caulobacteraceae bacterium (assembly GCA_043740995.1). Taxonomy (GTDB): domain Bacteria; phylum Pseudomonadota; class Alphaproteobacteria; order Caulobacterales; family Caulobacteraceae; genus Acaudatibacter. The sequence continues at coordinate 974 of JAYUBD010000203.1, forward strand.
GCGCGGTCGGCGGTCCGCAATGGGCAAAGGCGCCGCGGCATCTACGTCCGGAGGCCGGCTTGCTTGCCTTGCGGGCCGGCATGGGGGTGTTCGCCAATCTGCGTCCGGCCCTGTGCTTCGCCGCCCTGGCCGACGCCTCCACGCTAAAGCGGGAGGTGGTCGAGGGTCTGGACATCATGATCGTCCGTGAGTTGACGGGCGGCGTCTATTTCGGCCAGCCGCGCGGCATCGAGACCCTGGCCGACGGCCAGCGCCGGGGCGTCGATACCCAGGTCTACACCACATCCGAGATTGAGCGCGTCTCGCGCGTCGCCTTCGAGTTGGCGCGCGGTCGCCGCAACAAGGTGACCTCCGCGGAGAAATCCAATGTCATGGAAAGCGGCCAGCTCTGGCGCGAGGTGGTCACCGCGCTGCATGCCCGGGAGTTCGCCGACGTGACGCTGGAGCACATGCTGGCCGACAACGCGGCCATGCAGCTGGTCAAGAACCCTCGCCAGTTCGATGTGCTGCTGACCGATAATCTGTTTGGCGACATTCTTTCGGACGAGGCGGCGCAGCTGACCGGCTCGCTGGGCATGTTGCCCTCCGCCGCCATCGGCGCGCCCGGAACCCCCGGCCTCTATGAGCCGATCCACGGCTCGGCTCCCGATATCGCCGGACAGGGCATCGCCAATCCGCTGGCCGCCATACTGTCGTTCGCCATGGCCCTGCGCTGGTCGCTGCGCCGCCCCGACCTCGCCGACCGGCTGAGCGGGGCCGTCAACGCCGCCCTGGATGGAGGGAGCAGGACGCGGGACCTCGGTGGATCGCTGGCCAGCGCCCAGATGGGCGATGCCGTCCTGGCTGAACTTTGAAGAGGGTGTGTATGGGCCAAATTGGCGCCGGCTGATGAGGTTGGCCCGACCCCCGCGTTTTGGCGGCGCGCGGTCAGCTTGCGGTCGAATGGATCCGACGCTCCAAAATCATCTTAAGGCCGTGGCGCATCTGCAGCGTAACATTGGCCTTGGGAACCACCCGGGCGTCCGGGGCGAGGCGGGGGGCGTAGGCCTGGGCGAGGGCGGCGAGCAGCAGGATGGTTTCGTTCATCGCCA
>JAYUBD010000204.1:0-2061 GCA_043740995.1 Caulobacteraceae bacterium
ATATCGGGCTGTTGTTCGGCGATGTGCTTGTCGAGCAGCAGTTTGTCGCGTTCAAAATCGGCGATGCGCAGGGCCATGCTGTCGCCGTGGCTTCCAGGATAGGTGATCAGATTACCGGTCGCGAAGATGCGTGGCGAGGCGATCCGCCCGGCCCGCTCGTCGGCACGTTCCTTCAGGATATTTTCCGGCTGATTGCCCACATCCACCACGGTGGTGACCCCGGCATAGAGAAAGCTGGCCAGAGCGGCGCGCGCGGCCGCCTCGTCGATGATCGGCGCCCCCGCCGTGGTCACCTGGCCCGTGGGGCCGCGCAGATGAATATGCACGTCGATCAGGCCGGGCATCAGGTATTTGCCGCGCCCGTCGATCCGCCGACCCCGGGCCTGGCCGGCGACGGCGCTGGGCGCGACCATGGCGATGCGGTCACTCTCGACAACCACGGTCATGTCGTTTTGCGCATGGGCGCCGCTGCCATCGATCAGTGTGACATGTTCGAAGGTGGTGGTCGCGGCCCCGGCGCCCGACGAAATCAACGCGACGGCGAGCGCGAGCCCACAAATCTGGGTGACCTTGATCATGGATTTCTTTCCGAGGCGCGCGGGAGGGTCAGTCTGTTCATTCCCGCGCCTCGCCGCAAGGTCATTGCCCCACAGCCTTTGCCCAGGGCTGGAAGCCGGAGCGCCGCTTCTGTAGCGTCACCGATCCGGGGCCCTGGCCCACAACCGTGAGGCCAGATGCCCCTTAGCCCTTTTCCCATCGCGGCGGTCCGCGCCCGGTTTCCCGCGCTCGACCGAGCGGCGCCGTTCATCCATTTCGACAACGCCGCCGGCGCCCAGGCCCCCGGTCTGGTGCTGGACGCGGTGGCGCGGCACCTGCTGGACTTCAATGTGCAGCGCGGCGGTCGTTACCCCAAGAGCATCGAGGTGGACCGGACAGTCGATGTCGCGCGGGCCAAGATCGCCTGTTTCCTGGGGGCGGAGAACTCCGACGAGGTGGCCTTCGGTATGAATGCCACCAGCTTCATGCGGCTGGTCTCTCTCGCCATCGGCCAAACTCTGACAGCGGACCGAAACGAGATTGTGGTGACCGATCTCGACCATCACGCCAACATCTCGACCTGGCTTGAGCTCGAAAGGGCCGGCGCCCGAATCGTCTGGTGGCGCATGCGCGAGGATGGCCGGCTGCATACAGAGGACCTGGAACCGCTGGTCTCCCGGGCGACGCGATTGGTCGCCTGCACCGTGGTCTCTCACGCCCTGGGGTCCCGCGTGGACGTGACGGCCGTGGCGGCGGCGGCGCATGCCGTGGGCGCCGAGGTTTTCCTGGACGCCGTCCATTTCAGTCCGCACGCCTCGATCGATGTGGCGGCCTGGGACTGCGACTATCTGGTGTGTTCCGGCTACAAGGCCTTCGCGCCGCACATGGGGTTCTTGTGGGGGAAATATCAGGCGCTGGACCGGCTGCCGACCTTCCGCGAAGAATTCATCCCCAACGCCCCGCCGCACAAGATCGAAGCCGGCACCTTCATTTACGAAAACGTCGCGGGCATGAGCGCCGCCATCGATTATTTCGAAGCCCTGGGCGCGGATCTTTGTCCGGCCGCCGTCACGCCCCGGGCGCGCCTGGTCGCCGCGATGAGCGGCATCGAGACCCATGAGCAGGCGCTCTCGCGCGCCATGCTGGCGACCCTGACGGCGGCCGGCGCCAAGGTCTATGGCATCGATGATCCTCGCGCGGTCGATCTGCGCGTTCCGACCTTCTGCTTCAATATGCCGGGTCTCGCCCCGGCCAAGGTGGCGCAAGATCTGGCGCGGGCGGGGATCGGCGTACGCGATGGCCACATGTACGCCCCCCGCCTGATGGAGCGGCTGGGTCTCGCCCTGGACGCCGGCGCGGTGCGCGCCTCGCTGGTTCACTACAATACGCTCGAAGAGGTCGAGCGATTCGGCGACGCCCTGCGAACCCTGGCCCGATAGAATGACAAGGCATCTCCATTGAACGCCCGCGCGGACGACGCTGACATCGCCGCCCACGAGCGTGGTCTGCGAAAAACCCTCACGC
>JAYUBD010000205.1:0-2058 GCA_043740995.1 Caulobacteraceae bacterium
CCTGGCCGAGCCGCAGATCGCCGAGATGCTGGCGGCGTTCGGCGAGTCCGCCGACCCCGACTACGCCGGCGACGACATCGACAGCCTGGTCGCCGCCAACGGCGCCAAGCGGATGAACGTCTCGGTGGCGGGCTGATCCCGCCGCCGCCTGTTTGAACCCTTGTCCTGGAGCCTATCCGATGTCCGATGACCTCACCGCCCTGCGGGCCCTCGCCAAACGCTTCTTCGACTGCGTGGAACAGGGTGACATCGAGGGCCTCGTGGCCTGCTACGCGGCCGACGCCGAGATCTGGCACAACACCGACCGCCAGATCCAGGGGCCCGAGGACAACCGCAAGACTCTGGCTGGCATGGTCACGCGCATCGTCGACCGGGTCTATGACGACCGCCGGGTCGAGGTCTTTCCGCATGGCTTCGTGCAGCAGCACGTTCTGAAGGGCACCCGCAAGCACGACAACGTCCGCGTCGAGCTGCCAGCCTGCATCGTCTGCGCGGTCAAAGACGGTAAGATCACCCGCCTGGACGAGTACTTCGACTCCGCTGGCGTCGCCGAATTCCGCAAGTTCGCCTGAGGTTCCCCATGCCCGTCCTTCGCCAAGTCCCCCGCGCCGAGGTCACCGCCGAGGTTGTGACGGCCTACTACAACCGCCTGTTCGGCCCGACCCGTGATCCGGTCGCCGAACCCGGCACCGCCACAGGCACGCCGGGCGACTGGTGGACGGTGTTCGCGCTCGCGCCGGACATCTTCCAGCACGCTGTCGACGGCTTCGCGGTCTATCGCCACCCGGACCGGAAGATCGATCCGGTGCTGCGCGAACTTGGACAGACCCGCGCCGGATGGGTGAAGGGCAGCCAGTTCGTCTTCTCGCAGCACTGCAAGTCCCTGCGCGGCCTCGGCGTCTCGAACGAGAAGATCGCCGCGGTTCCACACTGGACGGTCTCCGACCTGTTCAACGACCAGGAGCGCGCGGTTCTGGCCTACGCCGACTGCCTGACCCAGGGCGACGGGCGCACGCCGCTGGAGGTTTTCGACAAGCTGAAGACCTTCTGGAGCGACGAGCAGATCTTCGAGTTCACCTACATCACCACGCTCTATGCGATGCATGCGGTGATCACCCGGGCGCTACGGATGGAGTTCGACAACCGGGCCGACCCGATCGTCGAGGTGGCGGCGCCCGAGGGGTTCTCCGCCCAGGACTTCCTGGGCGCGCCGCGCGCGCCGGGCAGCTGAAACAACGCGAGAGGTCCAGATGAACCTCGCCGGGCCGGCCAGCAGCGCCGTCCTTGCCGTCCTGGTCGCGGGGCCCGCGCTCGCCCAGCCCGCCCCTACCCAGTCCGCCCCTACCCAGTCCGCCCCTACCCAGTCCGGGCCGCCTGCGCTCCCGCGCTAAGCCCCGTCGCGCCGGGCGTCGCGTCTGTGAACCGGCCGAAGTCGCGAGCGAGCGTCGTCACACGGGACTTGCGCAGCCGTACGGACTATCCAGTTTGTCCATTCTAGTTTCATGCGCCGGCGGCAGATCGGCAGCTAGGGAGACGCGACCATGAAGGTGGTCATGGCCGGCCAGGGCGCGTTCGGCGTCAAGCATCTCGAGGCGATGCAGAAGATCGGCGGAATCGACGTCGTCAGCCTGGTCGGCGGTTCGCTGGACTCCACGCGCGACGTGGCCTCGCGGTTCAAGATCCCGCACTGGTCGCTGGACCTCGCTGAAGGCCTCGCCCAGCCCGGCGTCGATGCTGCGATCCTGGCCACCCCCACCGGCCTGCACACCGCCCAGGCCATCCAGTGCCTGGAGGCCGGCAAGCATGTGCAGGTCGAGATCCCGATGGCCGACAGCCTGGCCGACGCCGAGCGTCTGGCCGGCGTCGCGGCCAGGAGCGGCCTGGTCGCCATGGCCGGCCACACCCGGCGGTTCAATCCGTCCCACCAGTGGGTCCACAAGCGCGTCCAGTCAGGCGAGCTGAAGGTCCAACAGATGGACGTGCAAACCTACTTCTTCCGCCGCAAGAACCTGAACGCCCTGGGCCAGCCGCGCAGCTGGACCGATCACCTGCTCTGGC
>JAYUBD010000206.1:0-2055 GCA_043740995.1 Caulobacteraceae bacterium
GAGACCGCTGCCCTGATCCGCAGCAGCAAGCGGACGAGCCGTACGCCCATCGTCTTCGTCACCGCGATCTTCCGCGACGAGGCGCACGTCTTCAAGGCCTACTCCGCCGGCGCGGTCGACATGGTGTTCAAGCCGGTGGACCCCTTCATCCTGCGCTCGAAGGTCTCGGTGCTGGCGGACATCTATCTGCGGACCGAAGAGGCCAAGCGGCTGGCCGCGCACCGCCAGTGGCTGCTGGAGGAAAACGCCCGCATCCATGCCTCCAGGGCCCGCACCGAGCGAGCCCTGCGTCGCGCCGAGGCTCAGCAGCAGGCTATCCTGCAGTCGCTGCCGATCGTCTTCCACGCCCGCGCCTGCACCCCGCCCTTCGCGCCGACGTTCGTCAGCGAGGGCGTTGAGGCCATTACCGGCTTTGCGCCCGAGGCCTTTGTCAGCGATCCCGGGTTCGGCTCTTCGCGCATCCATCCCGACGATCTGGCGCGCGTCGTCGACACCGTGTCTGCGGCGACGAAGACCGGCGCCTACGCCTGCGAATTCCGCTGGCGGTGCGCCGATGGCGAGTACCGGTGGCTGATGGACCAGGGTGTGCTCGCCCCCGGCGACCAGGACGGCGAGGCCCAGATCTTCGGCGTGATCATGGACTCAACCGAGCGTCACCAGCTGGAGGAGCGGCTGGCCCAGGCGCACAAGATGGAAGCGGTCGGCCAGCTGACCGGCGGCGTGGCCCACGACTTCAACAATCTGCTGACCGTGGTGCTCGGTAACGTCGATATCATGGCGCGGCGGTCCGAGGACGGGGTCAAGCGGGCGATGCGTATCGACGCCATACGCCAGGCGGCCGAGCGGGGACGCGACCTGACCCGCCAACTGCTGGCGTTCTCGCGCCGCCAGAACCTCTCGCCGGTCACCGTGGACATCCGCGGCCTGGTCGAGGCCTTCACGCCACTCCTGCGCCAGGCGGTCGGCGAGGCCGTTGCGCTCAGCCTGGAGTTCGGCGACGCGCCCCTCCGAGCCCACATCGACGTCGCTCAGATGGAAGCCGCGCTGCTCAACCTGGCGGTCAACGCCCGCGACGCCATGCCGGAGGGCGGGACCCTGACCATCTCCGCCGGGCTGACGGAAACAGCGGACAGCAGCGGTTTTCCCGCCGGATCCATACGCTTGTCGGTCGAGGACACTGGCGTAGGCATGAGCCCGGAAGTCCGAGAGCGGGTGTTCGAGCCGTTCTTCACGACCAAGGAGGTCGGGCGCGGCTCGGGCCTTGGGCTGTCCCAGGTCTATGGTTTCGTTCAGCAGTCCGAGGGGCACGTGCGGCTGTCCAGCGAGACCATGGTGGGCTCGCGCTTTGAGATTCTGCTGCCGGCCTCCTCTGCGCCCGTCGAGGCGCCGGCGCCCAAACGGATATGCGAGGATATGCTGGGGGGCCATGAGCGCATCCTGGTGGCGGAAGACGATCCTGCGGTTCTGAGCCTGACGGTGGATCTGTTGCAAGGTCTTGGCTACGACGTCGTCAGCGCGACGACCGCCGCGGAAGCGATGACCATCCTGCGCGAGGACCCCAACATCGACCTGTTGTTCTCCGACGTCGTCATGCCGGGCGGCATCAGCGGCATCGCCCTGGCGCGGGCCGCACAGAGCGAGAAGCCCGACCTGAAGATCCTTCTCACGTCAGGATTCGTCGGCGAGAAGGCTCTCCTCGGCGCCGCGGACCACACCATTCTGAATAAGCCCTACGAAGCGTCGGCGCTGGCGGCGAACCTGCGCGGCCTGCTGGACGCAAAGCCGCAACCCCAGCGCCGACGCCGTGCGTCGCGGGCCGGCAGATCGCGCTAGTCAGCCTAGGGCGGCCCAGGGGACGGAAACAACTCGACCTCCGACCGCGCACACCGCACGACGTCCCCTCGCATGGGACCGCTTCCCCAATTCGTTGAATGCGTTGGCATCCCGGTTACGGCCACGCTAGGCTGACCTGACCGGGGCATGCCTCCCGGGATCGATGGGGCCATGGGCGGGCGACCATGAGGATAATCGGATATTCGGCCCCGGGGGCGGCCG
>JAYUBD010000207.1:0-2054 GCA_043740995.1 Caulobacteraceae bacterium
ACCCGGGGCGGCGAAACCGCGTTTATCGCCGGCGCGCGCTGGGTGTCGCCGGCCACCGATCTGTTCAGCGCCGCGGTCGTCCACGCCTTCGACGCCAGGCCCGGCCCCGCCACCCTGCTCAGCCGGGGCGAAAATCGGCTGGCCGACTATTCGCTGCGCCTCGACGTTCGCCGCTTCGAGGCTCGATACCTGGTCGGAGCGCAGGCGGCGCCCACTATCATGGTCGAGCTGCACGCGGTCATGACCGGCTCCGGGCCGCAGGGCGCCACAGTGGAAAAGACCTTTCGAACCGACCTTCCCGCCTCGGACAACCGGATTGGCGCGATCACCAGCGCCTTTGACGACGCCGTCGGCAAAGTGCTCGGCGCCTTGGTCACTTGGGTCGATGGCCGCGGCGCCGTGTGACCGAAGGGCCGCCCCGCAACGTCAAGCCGTGAGGTCGGCGGTCGCCAGATGACGTTGGCCGAAGGCGCGGATGATCGCCGACAGCCCCGGCTCATGGACCACGGCGGCGGCGTCCGGCCAGGAAAACCAGCAGACAGACCGCTGGGCCTGTTCTCTCCAGGTCGCCTCTTCGACCCGTACCTCCAAGGCAAAGACCGTAACCCTGCAAGGCACGCCCGCTCCAGACTTCAAAAACTTGAAATAGTCATAGGCCCCCAGGGGGCGACGCTCCGTGTCGCCGGAGACACCCGCCTCTTCCAGGGCTTCCTGCGCCGCGGAACCGCGCCGGGTCTTGCCCGGGATGGGCCAGCCTTTGGGGATCACCCAGCGACCGGTTTCCCGCGAGGTCACCAAAAGGATCTCAAGCCCGTCAACAGCCGGGCGCCACGGCAGCGCGCCATATTGCGCGCGCGGTCCAGCGTCGATCACCCGATGTTTGGCCTTTGGCGGCGGCGCCTTCACCCGGGCGGCCTTAATCGAGGCCGTGCAAGTGTTTGGCGGCCCTCAGCGTATTGTTCAGCAAACAGGCCACGGTCATCGGTCCAACGCCGCCGGGCGCTGGCGTGATCCAGCCGGCGACCTCGCAGGCTTCCTTGAAGGCGACGTCGCCGACAATGCGTGTCCGGCCTTGGGCCGCCTTCACCGGGTCGCGAAATGGCACGCGGTTGATCCCCACATCAATGACCGCCGCCCCCGGCCGGATCCAATCCCCCCTGACCATTTCGGGGCGACCGATGGCGACCACCAGGATATCGCCTTCCCGACAGACCGAGGTCAGATCGCGCGTGCGCGAATGGGCGATGGTCACCGTGCAATGCTCGGCGAGCAGCAATTGCGCCACCGGGCGGCCGACGAGCACCGAGCGGCCCACGACGACGGCGCGGCGGCCCGACAGGTCGCCCAGGGTTTCGCGCAGCAGAATAAGACAGCCCAGGGGCGTGCAAGGCGCGAGCCCGGGCTCGCCGCTGGCCAGGCGCCCCGCATTGACCAGGGTCAGACCATCCACATCTTTACGTGGATCGATGGCGGCCAGTACGGCGGCGGTATCAATGCCGTCGGGCAAGGGCAATTGCACCAATATCCCGTGAATGGTCGGATCGGCGTTCAGTGTCTCGACAAGGCGCACGACCTCCTGCCGCGACGTCCCGGTCGGCAGCTTGTGGGTGACCGAATGCATGCCGACGGCCCGGCTCTGTTCGCCCTTGGAGCGCACATAGATTTGGCTAGCGGCGTCTTCACCGACCAGGATCACCGCCAGCCCCGGCTGCACCCCGTGATCGGCTTGCAGTCGCGTGACCGCGGCGGTCACCCTGGCGCGCAAAGCCTCGGCCTGGGCCTTGCCATCGATAATCATGGCCTGAGACATCGCCGCTCCTAGGAAAAAACGGGGCTTTCCGCCTAAAGGCTGGGCTTCCCGGACGCAATCCTCATCGTCAATCGGAACCGTAAAGCGATTCCCAGGGATCGATCCGCCCGGCCTCGACATCCACCACCTTCACGGACGGCCAGCCCACCGCAGTGTTCTCGCTGGCCCACCAGGCTTCAATGCTCATATCCCGCAATTGGGCCGCGCCCGCCGCCAGCCGGTTGGTCACGAACGCTCGTCCCCG
>JAYUBD010000208.1:0-6904 GCA_043740995.1 Caulobacteraceae bacterium
GCCTCGATAGCGGCTTCCATCGCCTTGGGCTCGACCGCAGGGGCGAACCTCGCCACTGCGGCGCCGTCGCGGTCCACGAGAAACTTGGTGAAGTTCCACTTCACCCCTTCACTGCCGAGAAACCCCTTTTTTTCATGCTTTAGCCAAGCCCAAAACGGATGGGTTTTCCCGCCATTGACATCGATCTTCCCCATCATCAGAAACTTCACATCATAGGTCAGCGCGCAAAAATTGGCGATTTCTTCCGCGCTTCCCGGTTCCTGTGCGCCGAACTGGTTGCAGGGAAAACCAAGGATTGTCAGACCCCTGGCGGCATATTTCTCATGCAGCCCCTCAAGGCCGGCATATTGCGGCGTGAAGCCGCATTTGCTGGCGGTGTTGATGATCAACAGCACGCGTCCGCGATAGTCCGCGATCGGGGCCGGTCGCCCATCCAAGGTTGTCGCGGTGAAATCATAGGCATTCATAAGGTCCCCTTCCAATTGACGGTTTGACCCGCCGCCCGCGCGACATCCTTTAGACGATCATGGTGATCGGGTCTTCGATCAAGGCCTTAAAGGTCTGCAACCAACGGGCGCCGATCACGCCGTCGACTACACGATGATCGCAGGTTAACGTCACTGTCATCAACGTCGCCACGATCAATTGGTCGCCCCGCGCGACTGGACGTTTTTCACCCGCGCCTACCGACAGGATGGCCCCCTGCGGCTCGTTGATGATCGAAGCGAAGGCCCTGACGCCGAACATGCCGAGATTTGAAATCGAAAAGGTGCCACCCTGAAATTCACGGGGTTTCAGCTTGCGGGTGCGGGCGCGCGCCGCAAGGTCTTTCATCTCGGTGGAGATCAAAGCCACGCCCTTGGTCTCGGCGCCGCGAATAATCGGCGTAATCAGCCCGCCGTCGATGGCGACGGCCACCGCGATATCGGCGGCGTGGTGCATGGCGATCCCGTCGGGCGTGAAACTGGCATTTGCCTGCGGCACTCGCATCAACGCGGCGGCGGCGGCCTTGATCACCAGATCGTTGACACTCACCTTAATGCCATCTTTTTCCAGCATCTGGTTGAGGCTGGTTCGCGCCGCCAGAAGGGCGTCGATCTGAAGATCGATGGTCAGTGGGAAGTGCGGGACATCCCTAAAACTGTCGGTCAACCGACGAGCGACGGTGCGCCTCATCCCATCCAGGGGAATGAGGTCGTAGGTACCTGGCGCGATCCCCATCTGTTCCAGACTCTTGAACTCCGGACGCGAGGCCTGCGCTGGCGCGCGCGCGACAACAGAGGACTTTAGCCCCTCGACGTCGCGGCGCACGATGCGTCCATGGGGTCCGGAGCCTTTGATCGCGCTAAGATCGACGCCGTTCTGAGCGGCGATCCGGCGCGCCAGGGGCGAGGCCAACAGCCTGCCACCCTCTGGCGCGCTGGCCGGATTCGTCAGTTCACTACCGGCCTTATGGTCCCCGGCGGGTTGCGGCGCGGCGTCCGGCTCGTTCACGGTCTTTTCAGCCGGTTTCGCGGTGGTCGGCGTTCCGGACGCGGCGCCCGAGCCGCCACTGAGCCTGGCGATCGGAGCATTGACCTTCACATCCTGGGTCCCTTCCGGAACCAATATCTCTTCGACCACCCCTTCATCGACGGCCTCAACCTCCATGGTGGCCTTGTCGGTCTCGATCTCGGCGATCACGTCGCCGGACCTGACCGTATCTCCGACCTTCACATGCCACTTCGCGAGCGCGCCTTCCTCCATCGTGGGCGACAGCGCCGGCATCAGTATCTCAGTGCTCATGACGCTTCCTCCGACAGGTGCGCCAGGGCGCCAGCGTTTTGATCCCAGTTACCACCGTCAAAGGGTTCGATGGCCAAGGCCAATCCCTCGCGATCATCCAGGCAGCGGGCATTGATCGACCAGCCGTCCGGATTTGACCGCGGCCGGTAGAAGCTCTTCACCCCGCAGACCGAGCAGAACAGGTGGCGAGCCGTGTGACTGTTGAACGTGTAGCTCGTGAGCTTGTCTTCGCCCTGGAGCAGGCGGAATCGGCTGGCTGGAACGATGATATGAATGAACCCGGTCCGTGAGCAGAGAGAGCAGTTGCAGTCCTGCGCCTCCACCCGATCCGGCAGGGACGTTTCGAATCGCACGGCGCCGCAATGGCAGCCGCCGGCGCGCCAAACAGGGGCTTGCGCCGCGCTCATCGGTAACAAACCGCCTTCGCGACGGAAACGATTTTCTCCACCGAAGGCAGCGACAACAGTTCCAGGTTGGCGGCGTAGGGCAAAGGCACGTCTTCCTGGAAGACCCGCATGGGCGGCGCATCCAGAAAATCGAACGCATGCTCGACCACCCGTGCAGCGACCTCGGCGCCGACATTCATCGGCCCCCAACCCTCATCGATCGTGACGAGACGGTTGGTTTTTCGGACGCTGCGCACAACTGTTTCATGGTCCAACGGTCGAATGGTGCGCAGGTCGATCACTTCCGCCTCGATGCCGTCCGCAGCGAGTTGCTCGGCGGCCTGCAAGGCGAGCGCGACCATCCGGGAATAGGCCACCAGCGTCACCCCGTCGCCGACCCGCCGGACCTTGGCCTTGCCGATCGGCACGAGCCAGTCCTCAACATCTGGAACGTCGAACTCGTGACCGTAGAGCATTTCATGCTCAAGGAAGACCACGGGATTTGGATCTCGGATCGCGGATTTGAGCAGTCCCTTCGCGTCGGCCGCGTCATAGGGCGCGACGACTCTCAGGCCCGGCACGTGGCCGTACCATGGAGCGTAGTCCTGACTGTGTTGCGCGCCCACGCGGGATGCGGCGCCATTTGGGCCTCGGAACACCACCGAGCATTTGATCAACCCCCCGGACATGTAGAGGGTCTTGGCTGCAGAATTGATGATGTGATCGATCGCCTGCATAGCGAAGTTGAACGTCATGAATTCAATGATCGGCTTCAAGCCCGCCATCGCGGCCCCGACGCCCAGACCGGCGAACCCGTGCTCGGTGATGGGCGTGTCGATAACCCGTCGTTCGCCGAATTCCTGAAGCAGGTCTCGGCTGACCTTATAGGCGCCCTGGTATTGGGCGACCTCCTCTCCCATCAGAAACACGTTGTCATCGCGGCGCATTTCCTCGGCCATGGCGTCGCGCAGAGCGTCGCGCACCGTGGTCTTGATGAATTTGTCGCCAATGGGCATCTCTGAATCGGACTGAGCCGTCCGAACGACCGGTCGCGCACGTTCGGGCTTGGATTTCTCAGGGGAAGCGGGTGTGTCGCCGCATTCCGCGGGTTTGGGGGTAGCGTCTTGGCTTGCCGCCCGCACCGGCTGAGCACCCCCGCTCAGGCGCGCGATCGGCGAATTGACCTTCACCTCCTGCGTTCCCTCCGGCACCAAGATCGACTCGACAACCCCCTCGTCCACGGCTTCAACCTCCATGGTGGCCTTGTCGGTCTCGATCTCGGCGATCACGTCGCCGGACTTCACCTTATCGCCCACCTTGATCAGCCATTTTGTCAAAGCCCCCTCCTCCATGGTCGGAGACAGCGCGGGCATCAGGATGTCGGTCACGTCCGGGCCTCGCTGTAGACGTCCGTGTAGAGCTCGGTGGGGTCGGGTTCCGGGGTTGTGCGGGCAAATTCAGCGGCGTCAGCGACGATCGCCTTGACCTCAGCGTCAATGGCTTTCAACGTGGGCTCGTCGGCGAAATTGCCGGCCTCGAGGCGTTCCTGCAGGTGCTCAATGGGGTCGCGGCTGCGGCGCACCTCGTCGATTTCTTCACGCGTGCGATATTTTCCAGGATCGCTCATGGAATGTCCACGATAGCGGTAGGTTTTCATTTCCAGAATGAATGGTCCCGCCCCGGACCGCGCATGCTCCGCGGCTTTCAGGCCGGCTTCGCGTACGGCCAGAACATCCATGCCATCCACCTCGGCGCCGGGTATGTTGAAACTCGCTCCCCGGCGATGCAGGTGGGTCTCCGCCGAGGACCGCGCGACGCTGGTCCCCATGGCATATTGATTATTCTCGATGACATAGACCACCGGCAAATTCCAAAGCTCGGCCATGTTGAAGCTCTCATACACCTGACCCTGGTTGGCGGCGCCGTCGCCGAAATAGACAAAGGCGACCTTTCCATCCGCGCGGTAACGATTGGCGAGCGCCAATCCAGTCCCCAAACTCACCTGAGCGCCGACAATGCCGTGGCCGCCGAAAAAGGCGACGTCGGTGGAAAACATGTGCATCGAGCCGCCTTTGCCGCGCGAGACGCCCGCAGCCCGCCCGGTGAGTTCGGCCATCACTGCGGTGGCCTCGATGCCAGCGGCCAGCATGTGTCCGTGCTCGCGATAACCGGTGATCACCTGGTCACCCAGCCGCTTTGCGGCCTGCATCCCCACGGCGATGGCTTCTTGACCGATATAGAGGTGGCAGAACCCGCCGATCAGGCCCATGCCGTAGAGCTGCCCGGCCCGCTCCTCGAAACGTCGGATGAGTAACATTGATCGGTAAAAGGCGAGAAGCTCCGCCTTGTCGGTCGATGAAGCGGACAAGGTCGCAGTCCGTTCAGCCTTTGGTGAAGCTCGACGCGCCATGACCAACTTCCACCGCTGCTCCGGCCACAAGGCCGGCTGAAATGGGGTTCAGCCGTGACCGGGGTTCGAACGAATCACATAGTCTCGAGCATCAATAAATCCTAGCAACACATGCGCGCGCTCTTCAACGAGATCGGCCGAAAGGCTCTCATCGCGCAGGAAGAACGCCCGAACCTCCAGATCTCGCCGTTCCACTCGCAAGCGCCCGAGCTCAAGCTCCTTTTCCGCGAGCACCTCCCGCCGCTGGTGCGCCAAAAGCAGCCCTCGATCTCCCGTCAGCACATGAAAGCCGAAATAGAAGATGAGAAACGCCATCGCGGCAGTCGGCAGATAGGTTCTGAGGCGCGGAAACACGGCGAAGCACGACCTTGCGGAATGTTGACGGCACCCTGAAGGTCGCGCCGTGAGCTTAAGGACTGGCTAACGTGCTCGACTCGATTTGCATAGGTCCGACCTTGAGCACGGTGAACCCACCGTGGATCCTCAGCGCAGGTGTTTCAATGCCCGCCCCCCGGCATAGGTCCCCTGATCGGCCAACTGCTCCTCGATGCGAAGCAATTGATTGTACTTCGCCAGCCGGTCGGAGCGGGCCAGGGAGCCGGTTTTGATCTGTCCGCAGTTGGTGGCGACCGCCAGGTCGGCGATGGTAGCGTCCTCGGTTTCACCCGACCGATGGCTCATCACGGCGGTATAGGCGTTTCGGCGCGCGAGATCGACGGCGTCGAGTGTTTCCGAAAGGGTTCCGATCTGGTTGACCTTGACCAAGATCGAATTGGCCAGGCCATCCTTGATCCCTTTGCCCAGACGGGCGGGATTGGTGACGAACAGATCGTCTCCCACCAGTTGCAGCCGCCCCCCCAGAACCCGCGTCAGTTCGGCCCACCCGGCCATGTCGTCCTCGGCGCAGCCGTCCTCGATGGACACGATAGGAAAACGGTCGGCCAGACCTGCCAGATAGGCGACCATACCGCCGGCGTCCAAGGTCTTGCCTTCGCCCGTCAGGCGATATTGCCCATCCTTGAAAAACTCCGTCGAAGCGACGTCGAGCCCCAGGTGGAAGTCCTCGCCGGCACGATAGCCGGCGGCCTCACCGGCCTGGACGATGAAGGAAAGCGCCGCCTCCGCGCTGGCCAAATTCGGTGCAAATCCCCCCTCGTCTCCGACATTGGTGTTGTGACCGGCATCTTTGAGCGCCTTTTTCAGCGCCTGAAATATCTCGGCCCCCATGCGTAACGCGTCCGAAAAGGTGTCCGGTCCGGTGGGCAGGATCATGAATTCCTGGATGTCGATCGGGTTATCAGCATGCACGCCGCCATTGATGATGTTCATCATCGGCATCGGTAGAACGCGGGCGTTGACCCCGCCTACATATTTGTAAAGCGGCAAGGTCGCCGATTGGGCTGCGGCCTTCGCCACGGCCAGACTGACGCCCAGGATCGCATTGGCGCCGAGCCGGCTCTTGTTGGTCGTCCCATCGAGTTCGATTAGCAGGTTGTCGATGCGACGTTGATCCTCGGCATCCGATCCCGATAGTGCATCATAGATGTCGCCGTTGACTGCCGACACCGCTCCAAGCACGCCCTTGCCGCCATAGCGATGCTTGTCACCGTCTCGACGCTCGACCGCCTCATGGGCGCCGGTCGATGCCCCGGATGGCACGGCCGCCCGCCCAAAGGCCCCGTCCTCAAGCGTGACGTCCACTTCGACTGTCGGATTGCCCCGGCTGTCCAGGATTTCGCGGGCGAGAATATCGACGATCTCAGTCATAAGAAGTCTCGAAGCTGTTTTGAGGGCTGCGCCGGGCCGCGAGCCTTAGACCACGCGCGCGGCGATGAAAACCGGACAGCACGCATCCCGCCTGCCGGGGTCGGGCCAAGTCTGTTATTCACCGTCGGCATTCAAGGAACCTCGACATGCTATGCGTCGAAAAATCCGACAAAATTGCCGTTGTCACGCTCGATCGACCCGAGGCGATGAACGCACTTTCAAGAGCCCTACTTTCCGCCCTCCACCAGGCCATCTTGGGTATCGATGCGGATCCCTCAGTCAGTGTCGTGGTGCTGACCGGCGCCGGCCGAGCCTTCACCGCAGGCCTCGATCTGAAGGAACTGGGCAGCGATCCCCCAGGCATGGGCTCGGCCAACGCCGCCGTCGCGTCGGAAAATCCCGTACTGGCCATTCGGCAATGCCGCAAGCCGGTCATCGGCGCGATTAACGGCGTGGCCATCACTGGCGGATTCGAATTGGCATTGGCCTGTGATGTCCTGATCGCCTCTACTCAAGCCCGATTCGCCGACACACATGCGCGCGTCGGGATCATGCC
>JAYUBD010000209.1:0-2046 GCA_043740995.1 Caulobacteraceae bacterium
GTCGGCGGCGGGTCGACACTGAGCCAGGGCTTTGCGCCCAGCGCACGCATGACGCCGATCACCGCCCCAGGCTCGGGAAAGCGCGCCGCCGACGGGGCCATGGCCCCGGTGAACCGCGCCACGAGGCCGCGATCCAGAATGACGCCGTCATAGGGCGCCCCGGCGTCGCCGACGGCTAGATGGCAGGCGGTGAGCAGACGCCAGCCGACCTGTCCCTCGCGCAGGGCATAGCGATAGACGGTCGGCGACGGGGCGGCCGGCGGCGCGCAATGGGCGACGGCGCGGGCATAATCGACATCCTCGCCGCGGGCGGCGGCGGCCATCACCTGATCGATCGGGCGGGGCGGCGCATGGCGCAGGGCCTCGATGCGGGCCAGCACGCCCTGTTTCCAGACCAGGCGCTGCAGCTGCCACGACCCCAGGCCAACCAGAACCCCGAACGCGATCAGACTGACCACCGTCAGGACAACGGGAAACCGCTTCATAATCGCCCCTTCAGCCGACCTCGTCGCGCCTGTGCCGCGCGGCCCGGTTGCGGATCTGGGCGGCGATCATCAGGCCCTTGATCGGACGCAGCAGGCCAAGACACAGCCCGGTGGCCAGGGGCAGCCAGACCACCAGATGCAGCCAGATCGGCGGGCGGATAGCGATTTCCGTGAACAGGGCGGCGAACACCACGATAAACCCGACGATCATGATCACGAACACCGCCGGGCCATCGCCGCTATCGGCGGCCCCCAGAGCAAAGCCGCAACCGGTGCAAACCGGCGTCACCGCCAGGAACCCCTGGAACAGCGGGCCCTGGCCGCAGGCGGGACACCGACACAGGAACCCCGCCAGAAACGGGCCGCCCGTGCGGGGTTTGGTCAATGACCCCAACCGGCGCCGAAGATCACATAGATGAAGGAAAACAGGAACAACCAGACCACGTCCACGAAGTGCCAGTACCAGGCCGCCGCCTCGAAGCCGAAGTGCTGCCGCGGCGTGAACGCCCCATTGATCAACCGGATCAGGCAGACGGTGAGGAAGATGGTGCCGATCAGAACGTGGAAACCGTGAAAGCCGGTCGCCATGAAGAAGGCCGACCCATACAGGCCCGCATTCGCCGCCTCGGCGGAATAGAACAGGTGATGGCTCAGGATGTGTTTGTACTCATAGGCCTGGATCGAGGTGAACATCACGCCGAGCACGATGGTCAGGGCCAGCCCGATCTTGGCGCCCTGGCGATCGCCGGTCTGCAGCGCATGGTGCGCCCAGGTCACCGTGGTCCCGGACAGCAACAGGGTCAGCGTGTTGAGCAGCGGCAATTCGAAGGCCGGCACCGCCTCGATGCCCTTGGGCGGCCAGTTGGCCCACGCCGTCCGCACATCGTCCAGCGGCGAGCCCACGCGAACATGGTGGAACAGCGCCATTTCAAAGAAGATCCAGAACCACGCCACGAAGAACATCACTTCCGAGGCGATGAACAGGATCATGCCGTAGCGCAGGCCCAGCGCCACCACCGGCGTATGGTCGCCGCGATTGGCCTCGCGCACGACCTCGGTCCACCAGCCGATCATGGTCAGGATGACGCCCGCGCCGCCGATGGCCATCAGCCACCAGCTACCCTTCGGCACCCCCATCAGCCCCTTCAGGCCGGCGACCAGCCCGACGGCGAGCAGCACCGCGGCGACCGAGCCGATCAAGGGCCACGGGCTGGGGTTTACAAGGTGGTAGTCGTGCTTGACGCCTTCGTGGGCCATGTCTCGAATCCTGCACAGGACGCGCGGCGAGCGGCCCTCATTGTCTGTGGCGGTTGCTATAGCCCCGCCCGCCCCCCCGCGCCAAGAGGCGACGGCGATACGGACGAAACCGTGGACGCGCCCGGGCCGACCACCGCCGGAAAGAATGTATAGGACAGCGTGATCTCGCCCTGGCCGCGGGTGTCGCGGTCCGTCGCATAGCGGGGATCCACCACATAGACGACCGGGAACTCCGCCGACTCGCCCGGCTTCAGGGTCTGGTTCTTGAAGCAGAAACACTCCAGCTTCGAGAAATACGGTCCCG
>JAYUBD010000210.1:0-2036 GCA_043740995.1 Caulobacteraceae bacterium
GGTCGCCCCTATTTTTTCTTGCCCAATTCCGCGGCGATATCCTTGATCAGGCGGCCCACCTTGCGGTGAGCGGCGGTGAGCTGGTCGCGGGTGACGCCCCAGCGCTTCGCCCAGTATTCGACGGCCTGGCGTTCGGAGAGATCGAGGCGGTCCTTGTCGATAAAGCCGCGCTTGTCTTTCAGGCCGGCCATCAGCGGCGCTCCGTGGGATGGGGGCGAGGCAGCGAGAGATAGACGCTGTCGCACCATTCGTCGCCCACCTTCCAGGTTCGCGCGGCACGGCCTGTCTGCCTGAAACCCAGTCTTCCCAAAAGGCGCAGGCATGCGGCGTTCCGCGGGTCGACGTCCGCCTCGATGGCCGGGATCGGATAGGCCGCGAAAGCGCTGGCAATTACCGCGTTCAGGGCTTCGGCGGCCAGGCCGCGCCCCCAAACATCGCGATTCAGGATGAACCCAATCTCCGGCAACCGCCAGAAGCCAGCTTTGCCGATCACCCGGCCCTCGTGTTCCACCACGAAGTCATGGCTAACGCCCGGCGGGACGTCGATCATCGACTGGAGCCAGGCCGCCGTCTGGGTCAGATCCGCATGCGGCGGGGTCGACCAGTAGCGCATGGCGGCCGGGTCGCGCATCACCGCATGCATGGCGTCCAGGTCGCCAGGTTCTGCGGGGCGCAGACGCAGGCGCGTGGTGATCAGGACGCCCGCCGGGTCCGTCGTGCTCGGGATTTCCATCTCGCCCTAGTCCGACGCCGCCACATAGGGCAGGCCGCGAAACCGACCGGAGGCGTCCATGCCATAGCCCACCAGGAACCGGGCCGGCGCTTCCCAGGCCACATGATCGGGTTCCTCGGCGCGCGGATCCGGCCGAGGCTTGCGGGCGAACACGGCGGCGACGATCGACCGGGCCCCCGCCTCGGCAATCAGCCGTCGCGCCTCCATCAGCGTCAAGCCGCTATCGAATACATCGTCGAGCAGCAAAACCCGCCGTCCCTGCAGTGAACGCTGTGGGCCGGCGCGGACATCACACCGACCGGTGCTGGCGCGGCCGTCGCCATAGGAGGCCAGCCAAAGCGCGTCGAAATCCACGTGACGACCGATCCTCGCCAGAGCGCGGGTAAGGTCGGCGGCGAACCAGAGACCGCCAGTGAGCAGACAGACGGCGACGGTCCGCGCGTCGAGCAAAGGCGCTAGCCGTTCCGCCAGCGCCTGGACGCGGGCGGCGATCTCGTCCTGCGTCAACAGGACCTCCAGCCCCGCCGGATCGTCAACCATGCGGCGGCGTCGCGGCGAGCCCCACCACGCGATAAAGGCGAGCGGCGTCCGGCCAGGCCTGAACCACGGCCGACTGCAACAACACCAATGCAAGACCGATCAGCACGATGAGACCGGTCGCGGCGATCAATAGGCGAGGTCTGCCGGCGGCGCGGGGCGGCCGACGGCTGGCGAACAGAACCGGGGCGGCGGGCTCGACCGCCGTGGACTCATGCCGGACGTTTTCGACATCGGTCGCCGAAGGTTCGGTTGTGAGATCCGGTATGGCCAGGGCATGCGGCGGCGCGATTACCTCGCCTTGAGCGGTCCAGGTCGCATGGCAGGCGACGCACTTGACGCTTCGACCGGATGGACCGACCTCGGCCGCCTCGACGAAATAGCGGGTGGCGCAGTTTGGGCAGGTCAGTATCATGGCGCCGAAATCTTCTCCGCCTGTGCGAGGTGCAGCCGAGGTCGCCGATTTTCGCTCCAATGTCCAGAAACCCCGATACCGCCGCTCCGACAATTCGCCCGCTGACGGTCGGCGGCCCAGCGTCGCCGTTGCTGGTGCGATTCGACTCGGTGATTTTGCCGGCCATGTCGGCGCGACCGTCCCCGCGGCCGCTGACCTTCGACCTGGCGGCGGGCGCGTTCGCCTTCATCACCGGTCCGGCCGGGTCGGGCAAGACCGAGGTGCTGGAGATGATCGCCCTTGCGAGCCGACCGGAAGGCGGGCGGGTAGAGGTGTTCGGTCGAGACATCCAAACGGTCGGGGCCAACGATC
>JAYUBD010000211.1:0-2027 GCA_043740995.1 Caulobacteraceae bacterium
CGCCGCCATCATCGGCTCCAGCGCCAAGCTCGATCTGCCGAATAATCCGGAACTGGCTGAGATCGAGCGGCGGAACATTCCGCGCTACAGTTTCGCCGAATTCCTCGGGCGCCATATCCGGGGGCGCGACACCATCGTGGTGGCCGGCAGCTTCGGCAAATCCACCCTGACGGCGCTGTGCGCCGTGCTGATGCGCGAAGCGGGCCGCGATCCCGGCTATTTCATCGGGGCCATTCCGCTGGATCTGGCGGCCACCGGACACGGCGGCGCGGACTCCGTCTTCCTGATCGAGGGCGATGAATACATTGTCGCGCCGGACGACCGGCGCTCCAAATTCATGCTCTATCACCCGAACACCCTGCTGATCAGTTCGCTGACCCACGATCATCTGAACGTGTTTCCGACGCCGGCCAGCTATGAAGCGCCGTTCGCCGCGCTCATTGATCTGCTGCCGCCCGACGGCCTGTTGGTGTGCGCCCATGGCTTCGAGGCGCTGCACCGCCTGACTCTGGATCGTGAGGTCGTCTGGTACGGACGCCAACCCTGCCCTGGCTATCATGCCGACGCCATCGACATCGGCGAGGTGACGCGCTTCGATCTGGTCACCCCGACCGGCGCGCGCATCCCCCTGGAAACCGGTCTTCTGGGCCTGCACAATATCGAAAACATCGTCGGCGCCGCCGCCCTGCTGCTGGAGCGCGGCGATATCGACGCCGCCGCGCTGCAACGCGGCGTGGCGGGGTTTCGCGGGGTGGCGCGGCGACTCGACAAGAAAACCACCGATTCCACCGTCCCCGCCTATGAAGGGTTCGGGTCGTCCTACGAAAAGGCGCGCTCGGCCATCGAGGCCATCCTGCTGCACTTTCCGGGTCGCCGCGCCGTAGTGGTGTTCGAACCCCACACCTTCAGCTGGCGCAACGCCGAGGCGCTCGCCTGGTACGACACCGTGTTCGAAGGCGTGGCCAAGGTGCTGCTGCTGGCGCCGCCGGACCACGGCGCCGCCGGCCACGCCCAGCTTTCACAGGCCGATATCCTCACGCGCCTTGGGCAGGCGCGCGTTGACTGCCTGGGCGTCGGCCATGCGGGCGAGGCGCTGTCGGCCCTGCAAGCGATGCTTCGCGGGGACGAAGTGGTGTTGCTGCTGTCGTCCGGGCCCCTGGACGGCCTGGCCCACAGCGTGCCCGACATGCTGCAGGCGAGATTCGGATCGTCCGGTGAGACATTGTGGGCGGTCGCATCGCCAGCCGATCTGGCCTAAGTCGCAACGCTGCGTCGTGCTATACCGATCACGACATTCCAAGGAGCGCCGCATTTGAGTCAGGCCGTCATCGCCGCCACGGGTCTGTATACCCCGGACCAGAGCGTCTCGAACGCCGAACTGGTGGAGGCCTTCAACGCCTATGTGGCGTTGGAGAATGGGCAAAACGCCGAAGCCATCACGGCGGGCTCAATGGAAGCATTGATCCCATCGACGGCGGAGTTCATCGAAAAGGCGTCCGGCATCAAGTCGCGCTATGTGATGGACAAGGCAGGGGTAATTGATCCTCGGATCATGCGGCCCAATCTGCCCGAGCGCGCCAACGACCAGATTTCCATTCTGGCCGAGATCGCGGTCGCGTCGGCGCACGACGCCATCCAGGCCTGGGGCAAACCGGTCGGAGAGATAGATGCCGTCATCTGCGCGGCGTCGAACATGCAGCGCGCCTATCCGGCCATGGCCATCGAGGTGCAGCAGGCGCTGGGGATCGAGGGCTTCGGCTTCGATATGAACGTCGCCTGCTCGTCGGCCACCTTCGCGATCAAGACGGCGGCCGACTATATCGCCGCCGGCGACGCGCGCGCCGTGCTGGTGGTCAATCCGGAGATCACCTCCGGCCATCTGAACTTTCGCGACCGCGACAGCCATTTCATCTTTGGCGACGTCTCCACCGCGGTCATCATTGAGGCTGCCGACCGGGCCGACCGCGGATGGGACATTCTGGGAACCCGACTGAAAACCCAGTTTTCCAATAATATCCGCAACAATT
>JAYUBD010000212.1:0-2026 GCA_043740995.1 Caulobacteraceae bacterium
TGACTTCACCGGGCGCGGGCTGGGCGGCGATGAGGCCGGAGGAGACTTCCGCCGCCACCACGTCCACGCCATTCAGGGCCGCCTCGGTCAAGGCGCGCCATCCGGTCTCGAACGGCCAGACCGCCATCGTCTCGCCCAGCGCGAGTTTGAGGCGCCGCACCATGGGGATGCCGAGGATCGCCTGGCCGCCGATCGAGCCGTTATAATAGAGCTTCCAGACCGGCGTCGGGACCTTGCTCGCCGCTTCGGTATGGCGAAATTCGGCGATGTCGTCCGCGCCGTGGTCGTGCCCGCGCTTGGGTTGCAGGGTGGTCAGCGTGTCGCGCGGCGAGCAGCCCCAGAACGGGAAGGGGCCGTTTGTCAGGCGTCGGTTGATCTCCGAGCCGACGCCGAACCGGTTATTGGTGTTGTTCGCCTTGTCCTTGACCATCCTGGCCAACTGATCCCACACGGCCCGCCACGGCGCCTCGCCCGGCAGCTTCAGGCCCGCGGCCAGCCCGCGCGGCAATCCCAGTGGGAAGTCAAAGGTGATCAGCGTGCGTTCCCGACGCCTGGCCCGATCGTCAAGGATCGCGGCGATCAGCGCCTCGGCCTTCTCGCGGGTGTCCGGATTATGCGCCTCATAGGCCATGCGGAAGCGAACATCGCGTTTCAGCACGCCGATCCAGATGGAGTCCGCGCCGGTCGTGGGCTTGGACGCCGTATTCCAGTGCACGGTCAGATAGGCATTGAACAGACGAGCCACGCCGTCTCCTTAAAATGGGACGCGCAACGGCGCCCCGAGGCGGGGTTAACCCAGGCGCACCAGCATCTTGCCGAGGTTCTCGCCCTTGAACAGTTTGAGGAAGGCGGCGGGGGCGTTTTCGATGCCCTCTTCCACGGTTTCGCGCCACTTGACCTTACCGGAGGCGATCCAGGCCGACATGTCCTGAATGAATTGGATCTGCATGTCGGCATGGGACGAGACGATAAAGCCCTCCAGGCGCAATTGTTTGCCCACCGCCACAATCAGGCCGTGCACGCCGGCGCCGGCATCGGTCGCGTTGTACTGCGAGATCATCCCGCACAGGGCGAAGCGGCCGAACGGACGGGCCGCCATCAGCGCCGCCTCCATATGGGCGCCGCCCACATTCTCGAAATAGACGTCGATGCCGTCCGGGGCGACCCGCATCAGCGCGGCGGTGAGATCGGGTTCTGCCTTGTAGTCGATCACATGATCAACCCCGATTTCCTTCAGATAGGCGACCTTGTCGGCGCCGCCCGCCGAGCCGATCACCGTATGGCCCTTGAGCTTGGCGATCTGGCAGACAATCTGGCCGACCGCCCCGGCGGCGGCGGACACGAACACCACGTCGCCGTCCTTCAACGCCGCGATCCGCAACAGGCCGATATAGGCGGTCATGCCGGGCATGCCGGCGACGCCGAGAAAGGCCTGGGGCGGCAGGCCATGGGTGTCGAGCTTTTGCACCATCGCGGCGGGCGCGTTGAAGGCTTCGCGCCAGCCGAAAAAGCTCTGGACCGCGTCACCGACCTTGAACGCCGGATCGTTCGAAGCGGTCACCTCGCCCACCGCGCCGCCCTGCAGGGCCTCCCCGATCTGGAACGGCGGCGAATAGCTTTTCACGTCGTTCATCCGCCCGCGCATATAGGGATCGACCGTCATCCAGCTGTTGCGCACCTGAACCTCACCGGGGGCTGGGTCGGGCAGCTGGACCGTGCCGAGCTCGAAATTGTCAGCGGTGGGAACGCCGACCGGCCGGCTCTTCAGGCGAATTTCACGGGAGGTGGTCATGACGGCGGCTCTCTGATCGTAGGGAAGAAGGAATGTCGCCGCAGCTTAGCCCGCCCGGGGAGCGCACTCCAGTGGCGATCCCCACCCTGGGCATGATAGGCGCTGTGACATGGCAAAAGTCTTGCGAGCCGGGGTGATCGGAGCCGGCGTGTTCGGCGGCTATCACGCCGCCCAGTGGGCCGGGTTCGCCGACGTCACCCTGACGGCGGTGCTCGACAACCAGCTGGAGCGCGC
>JAYUBD010000213.1:0-6827 GCA_043740995.1 Caulobacteraceae bacterium
ACACCTTGTCGCAACAAACGGGCAGCGGCGTGCGATATGCCCAACCGCAGATCGATTTCACTCAAGGGACGCTGAAGCAAACATCCGGGAGTCTGGATCTGGCGATCCAGGGCAACGGGTTTCTCACGCTCACCGACGGATCCAACACGTTCTATACGCGCACCGGCCAATTCGTGGTCGACAACCAGGGCTTTATCTCCCTGCAAGGCACGACCAAGCATCTGGTCGTGCTCGACGCGACCGGGCATGCGAGCACGCTCAATATCAACAATCAGAAGATCAGCGCGCCGGCCGCGACGACGACCATAACCCTGGCCAATAACCTGTCTTCGAGCGGTACCGACGCGACGGTGTCCAGCCTCAATGTGTATGACTCCAACGGCGCCAAGCACGTCTGGCAAATTGCGCTTCATGCCGTGGGGGCCAGCGCGCCCAACCAATGGCAGGTCACCGTCACCGACGAAACCGGGGCCACGGTGGGAACCTCAACCCTGAAATTCGCCGCCGGCGCGGTTGATCCGACCACGGCGAAGCTGACCATCACCTCGACGCCCACCGGGGCCAATCCCTTGTCGGTGGTCTTGGATTTCACGAGCGTCACATCGTTTTCGTCCGGAACGACATCGACGATCAGCGCCTCGGCCGTTGACGGCAATGCCCTTGGAACTCTGAGCACCGTCACGGCCGACTCCAATGGTCAGATCACCCTGACCTATTCCAATGGCAAGACGACCACCGTGGGCGCGGTCGCCCTGGCCAATTTCACCAACCCCGACAATCTGGAGCGGCTCGGCAACAGCCTGTTTCGCAACAAGTCGACCGTGGCGCCCGCACTCTTGGCGAGCGGTTCGGACGGTGTCGGCCAGCTTCTTTCCAAGCAACTGGAGACATCCAATGTCAATTTGTCTTCGGAGTTCGGCGATCTGATCCTGATCCAACGCGGCTATCAGGCTTGCTCGCAGGTGGTCAGCACCGCCAATGATATGATCCAGGAGCTGTTCGGCATCCGAGGGCATGGGTGACCGAAGGCGTTCTTGACTGGCTTCCCATTGAAGTTGTTACGGGCGCTCCGGTCAGGGCCCTGCTGGATGATGTGGTAGGGGCCTGGTCGGCCGACTGGTTCCCGCGGCGCCGGGTGTCGGTCGCCGAGCACACGGCGGTCCAGGGCGAGCGCGGTGAGAATACGCCGCAGCCGATGTGGCGCATCTACCGTTCCCTGATCGCCTTGCGATGTTCGGACGCGGGGTCACATCGCCTCGTCGGTGCGGCGTTGGATGCACGGCCCGATGATGCGCCCGCCACGGATCATGATCGACTGATCGTTCAGTCCATGCTCGATTCGATTCTCATTGATTTGGCCAACAAGTTGGAAGCCGCCCTGCGCCTGGAAAGCGAAGCCTCGAACGGCTTACGCTTTGAGGCGCGCCCTTTCGCCAACAGTGGCGGCGCCATGATCACCTTGGCGGATGATCAGGGTTTCAAACTCCTGACCGTGGCGCTCCCCCTGCGGGCCGTCTTGCCTTATGCCCGCTCACAGATGCCGGCGCCGATCCGGCAACACGAGAAACCGAGCCGGATGACGCAAGCCCTGGCGCCCACGACGTTGGAGGTCGGGGCTTGGCTGGGCCGGGCCGCCATCACCCTGGAGGATCTCAAGGGCATGAGTGTGGGCGACGTGCTCGTCCTGGACACCCGCCTTGACGAGCCCGCCCGACTCTGCGCGCTCGGATCGGATCTGCCGCTGGCCTTCGGTCGCCTCGGTAGCGCCGATGACCGCTTGTCGCTCACACTGCAAGCCTGACGCCTCCCCCTCGCCGCGACATCCTTACGCCCCCGGAGATAGAATTGACGCAACAAGACAAGAACAAAGACGGCGGGGGCGGGCCACTGGTCACGATTAATTCGCTCGTATTGCAGGACGTGCCGATTTCTCTCAAGGCGAGCCTTGGGGAGGCGAGCCTCTCGATCAGTGACTTGCTGGCGTTACGGACCGGATCGGTCGTCAAACTCAATGTGGGCATGAACGACGCCATCGACCTTCGCCTGAACGGCTTGGTCGTTGCGCGCGGCGCCATTGTCGCCGTCGGCGATCATTTCGGCGTCCGGATCACCGAACTGGCGAACCTGTCGTGATGCGGGGTGGCGGGGGGCGCCACGCGTGGCTGTTCCTGGTCGCTTCAACCGCCTTGGCCCTCGCCGGCCCAGCGCTCTCCCAGACGCTCGGCCATGGCGGCGGGACCGACGTGCCGCTGTGGCGCGTGTTCGGCGCTCTTGCCCTATGCCTCGCCCTCGCCGTCGGCGCGGCCTTCGCGCTAAAGGCGCGCTTTGGCGGCGGTCCACCCCTGTTCACAAGCGCGCCGCGCCGCCTGCAATTGATCGAGAGTCTCCGTCTGAGCCATCAGATCGACATCTGTCTGCTGCGCCTTGATGATCGAGAGATAATTGTCGCGGCGACGCCCCATGGCGCGACGCTTCTCGCGCCGGACTTTCCCCCCGCCGAAAAAACGCAATGAAGAAAAGCTGGCGCCTCCGATGGCTGGCCCCCATGGTTCTTGCGACGTGCGGCATGGCGTTCTTCAGTCTTGCGCAGCCGGCGACCACGACTCACGGACAGCCCGCGGTCGCCATAGCCCGCACGAGCGCGCAATCCACGGCCCCGTCGCTGGCGAGCGCTTCCGGGTCATCCCCGGCACGCGTCGGTCGCCATCACGCGCCCGTAGTCGTTCCGACCGGCCCATCGGCCCAGACCGCGTCGGCCATGCGCATCGCCTTGATTCTGACCTTGCTCGCCCTGATCCCGGCCCTGGCCATCTGCATGACGCCGTTCGTGCGGATCATCATCGTTCTTTCGATGATCCGTCATGCCGTGGGCATGCCCGAGACGCCGCCCAACCAGGTCCTGATCAGCCTGGCCCTGCTGCTGACCGCGCTGGTCATGGCGCCCGCCTTCACCGCCATAAACCGCGACGCTCTGCAGCCCTTCATGAGCGGCGCCCTGCCCGTGCAGGAGGCTGTGGTCGCCGGCGCTCAGCCCCTGCGCGATTTCATGCTGCGCCAGGTCAGCGACAATGACCTCAAGACGGTCTACGACATTTCCAAACAGCCGCTGCCTGCCTCAGCCGCCAAGGTGGGGACCATCCAGCTCACCTCCGCCTTCATGCTCAATGAACTGCGGGTCTCGTTCAAGATCGGCTTTGTCGTCCTCCTGCCGTTCCTGCTGATCGATCTGGTGGTGGCGAGCATATTGCTGTCGCTCGGCATGTTGATGGTGCCGCCCTCGACCCTTTCCCTGCCGCTGAAGGTTCTGATGTTCGTGCTGATCAACGGCTGGAGCCTGGTGCTCGAAGGGGTCGTTGGAAGCTTTAAGTGACGTCGGACGACGGGCTCGGCCAACGCTCGGGAGCGCTCGGGCCGCCCCCGAGCGAAGCGGAGCTGTGGCGGCGCCTGCGCACTGGGTCTTCGCCGGAAGCCCGCGAAGCCTTGTTTTCAATTCATCTCGCGTTCGCAAAAAAGATCGCACGGCGGATCTTTCTGCGTAAGAGCTCCCCGGACATCGAAATCCAGGATCTCTATCAGCTCGCCAGCCTCGGCCTGCTTGAAGCTATCGACCGCTACGATCCCGACGCCGGCGTTCCCTTCGCCGGCTATGCCGCCAAGCGCATTTCGGGCAACATTCTGGACGGCATCGCCCAATCCTCGGAAATGCGCCGCCAGCTTTCCTTTCGTCATCGCGTACGCGCCGAGCGGGTCAGATCGCTGACGGCCGCAACGCCCGTGGGCGCGCCGCCGCCGTCGGCGATGGACGCCCTCGTCGAACTCGCAGTTGGCCTTGCGATCGGTTTCATGCTGGAGGGCACCGGCCTGCACCGATCCGACGACGCGCCCGATCGCGCCGCGAACGCCTATGACAGCCTGGCCTGGAAGGACACCATCGGCCAAGTGCTCGCCGAGGTCTCGGCCTTGCCCGCGCGGGAGCATTCGGTCATCCAGCACCACTATCTGGATGGTCTCGAGTTCGAACAGATCGCCGCTCTGCTTGGCCTCAGCAAGGGGCGGATATCGCAGATCCACAAATCGGCGCTCGCGATGTTGCGCCAACGATTGCGCCGGTCCAATGATTTTCGATTGCAGCGTTAGGGGGGACAGCATGAGCGACGAGACTTCACCCACAGAATGTCCCCCGGACCTGCTGACCGAGGCGGTTGACCTCCTCGCTTCGGATGAGGCGCGAGGTCGCCCGCGGATCAACCAGCTCCTGCAGACCTATCCGCGGGACGCGCGGTTGCATTTCCTGCAGGGCTCCCTGCTCGCGGGCGAGCAAAGCTTTGGCGAAGCTCTCATCGCCATGGCCAGGGCGGTCGAGATCGCCCCCGGCTTCACGGTCGCGCGGTTTCAACTGGGGTTTCTGCAATTGACCTCGGGCCTCGCGGACGCCGCACTGGCGACCTGGGCGCCGTTGGAGGCTCTCCCCGCCGACGAGCCCTTGCGCATCTTCGCCCAAGGCCTGGGCCATCTGATCCGCGACGAGTTCGGGCAGACCATCGAGACGCTGGAAAAAGGCATCCGGCTGAACACCGCCAACCCGCCGCTCAACCGGGACATGCAATTGATCATCGACCAATCAAAGGTTTTGCTGGCCGGCGGCGCAGCAGGCCCTGATACGGTCACGGCGTCGCATCTGTTGCTGCGGCAGTACGTGGCGTCGGATACTAAGCATTGACCTCGTCGCGAGCCTGGGTCGTGTCGCCGACGGCCAGCGAACGTCCAAGAAATCAGCGACGGACAAGTGCTCCCGGTACGGTATTCTTATTTGAATAGATTGCCGTAGCGGGCGGCAGTCGGATTGAGAGCTTTGAGCGAAGGATTTCGCGATTTATCGCCGAGGATGCCGTTTAGCCCCACCTCATCGGTGTATTAGTACAGCGTCTGGGAGACAGCGGGAACACCATCACCGATCGCTGTCGTCCCTGCGGCGATAAATCTACCTAGGTGGCATATTCCTTGTAGAATTCTGCGTCTTCCCAATCGTCTTTGAACGCGTCGAGGAGGTGCTCCCAAATCGGCCTTGCCCGCAGATTATCAATGTCTCTGGACCGCGAAGCCTGGAGGAACTCTTGCACTTCGGGCCAGCGAAGACCGTGGAGGCAAAACTGGACAAACTCCCATGGAGCTCCAGGCTGCGTGAGCGATTGCTTGAACATTTCCGAAACGAAGGGGCGCTCCTCGGGGTGAGCGTTCACTGCATGCAGGAACTTCGCCATCTCGGGTTCCGCTTCACCCGGCGAATCGACAAGACCCAGCGTTGCCGAAGCCTCGTCGTAGAGTCGCTTTAGAGCTACCTGTGTCTCATTCATTTCGGCACCCACCCAAGGACAGGATCCCAGACCTTCTCTACGTATACGCTGTCTGGAGCGTTCAGGCCACTATTTCGGAAGGCGTTTAGTGCTGCATCCTGCGAGCTTTGACCAGACGGTAAGTAGTGTCCCGAAGAATTGTCAATGTATTTGATCTCGCCGCCAACGACTTTAACTTCACCTGCCGCTTGAACCGGTTGACCACCAGCAAGATCTATGTGCCCACCACCAACGTCCTGCGATTGTCGCCCTATTACGAGTTGGCCATCTTCAGTCACCACATAGTTCAAGCGCCGCCCCGCCATGTTGCCGAGTTGCTCGGGTTGGAAGGTTTGAAGTGGCGCGCCAACCGTGTCCTCCGGGAGCAGGTTAACGAATGTACGAGGAGCTGTCGCCTCTGCGGCCCCCAGTCGTCCCACGCCATCGGTCAGCAGAGCGAAGGCGGCGTGGCCGCCGACCGTGCCTGCGTCGCCAAGGACGTTGGTGAAGCCGGTTTCAGGATTGTTGTCGGCAAAGGGCTGGACGTAGCGAGCATACGCTCCGGAGAGACCGACGTCGATCGCGCCCAACGCTTGCGGCACGAGCGTCGGGTCGTCGTACTCGGCGCGCAGGTAGAGGTTACCCGCTGCCATGAGCGTTTGATTCAAGGGGCGAACCACTGCGTTAAGGTTGGGTCCGTTCGGATCGACCGCTAGCCCAAAGTCCTCCGCCAGGGAGTTGAACTGGCCCTGCGGCGTCATGTTGTAGGCCAGTTTACCCACGCCCAGGATGTCGTTGGAGAGCGCCCGGCTGGCCTTGTATTGAAGATTGCTCACCCCGCCGCCGAGGGCATCGGCCCATCGCGCCGGGCCGGTCAAGCCCAGTTGGCGCAGAACCTGAGCGTCGGCATGCAAGCCGACCGCAGCCTGGTTGTTCTGCGCGCGTTGACGCAGCACGCCATCATACCAGTTCGACGCACCCGATAGGATGTGGTTCAATCCGGCTTCGATCCGGCCAAAAAACCCACCACCATTTTGTGGCATCGAAGGAACGGCGGTGGAGAGCGTGCCCGGGTCAGCGAACTGTTTCAGCCGCAGGGCGGTGACGACGATCTCGCCGTCGCCCCCTAGGGACGATAGGGTGTTGAGATCGCTCTCGCCCCCAAGACTAAATGCGCTGCTTCTCACGGTGAACGGCAGCACGGACCACTGAGTAAGGGCGGCCGCGCTTGACGTCGGGCTACCCGCCCCGAAATCGAAATTGAACGATTCAACGCTGATGGTCGAATCAACAGTTGGGAGCGAAGGTTGCCCGGGCGTCCAGTTCTGAGCGCCAATCGTGTTTCCGGCGGTTGGCGCAATCGCGCCACCGTCGATATTGATATTCCATCCAAGCCCCGCCGCGATCTGCGCCTGATGGGCCGCTGTCCAGTCGGCGAAGAAGTTCCCATCGCTGACCGCCGGCACTCCCTCCTTCCCGTCCTTCTGCTCTTTT
>JAYUBD010000214.1:0-2020 GCA_043740995.1 Caulobacteraceae bacterium
ACCGCCAGGATGACACCCCGGCCCCGCAACTCAAGCGCCATGCGCTGGATTGCGACGAATGCCTCGCCGGCGCCGGAGCCCTGGCCAAGGACGATGCCGCCTACGCCGTCATCGCCGATCACGCCGCCCCATAGCGTGTTGTCGAGGTCGAGCACCAGGCACTTTTTCGACTTACCCCTAACCGCCGCCAAAGTGCGCGTCACAACCTCGGCATAGAGGGGAAGCGTGGCGGGCGCGGCGGTCAGCTTGGAGGCGTGCCAATGGCCGGGCTCATCCCAATGCTCGATCCCGACGGCGCTCGCCAACCTTGCGATGTCCACAAGCACTATCCCGCCGGACGCCGCCCAGTCGGCGATCTTGCAATTCAGCGCCTCGGCCATCGCGAAGGGTGAACCGCTTTCAACCCGATCAAAATTGCCGAACAAGGCGTCCATCGGCGGCGTGACCGTCTGGACCAGGATAGCGCCGGAGACGACCGGTCTCAGGCTCTCGACGATCAGGTTCAACCGACCGAGCGCCGCGTCCACCTTCGCCTTGGCTTCATCCGCGTTTTGAGCAGACTGGTCCAGACCCAGGGCGCGGGCATCATTGACGATGAGCAGAAAATCGAGCCCGGCGACATGCATCGGACTGGCAGGATCAACAGCGTCCTGTACGCTGCTATTGTACCCGCCTTCGACCACTTCCAGTACAATTCCATGGCGAAGAGCGGACCCGATCAGGGGCGCGACGCACAGAGAGAGCGTCCCGTCGCCGAGCAAACCCAGCCGTGCGCGGCCCAACCCCGGCGGAAGCGCCGCAGCCGCCGACAGGACCGCGGAGAGTTTTGCCAGCTTCACCAGTTGAGTGTCGTCCAGCGCCGCAGTCGCCAGAGCCACCACGCGTTCGTGAAAGCCTTCACAAGGGCCGGAGGCGACTTCGTTTTCCAGTTGCCGCACCCGTTGACGAAAGTCCCGCGGGGGCGGGGGCAGCCAACCCAGTTCGATCAACATTTGTGACCCTCGTTGCCGGGAATCTAGGCCATCTTCGCATCAATGGCGTTCACGAGGTCGCCCACGTCCATCAGCCCTTCAATTTCGGAGTTCTTGAATTTGACTTTGAATTTGCGCTCGCAGGCTACGATGAGGCGGATGTGGCTAAGGCTGTCCCATTCTTCGACATCCTCGGCGGTGGTCGAAGGCTGGATCTGTAAATCCTCGACGTCGAAAACGTCTTCCATGATCAGCCGAATGGTTTCGAGGGTCGAGGACATGGACAAGCGCCTTGAGGTCTGAACGTGGATGTAGCGGTGTTGGATCGGCGGCCATTGTGAAACTCAAGGGCCGAGAGTCCGAGAACAGGCAGGCCTAGGCCCGCGCCTCATCCTCAGCGTCTCCCCGAGCGGGCTTATCGCCGATCATCGTCGCGCTTTCCAGCCCCTATCCGATGTGAGCGCGGGGCGCCGCGCGAAAAGTCCGGCGGCGGTGGACGAGCCGTGCGGCCGAGGCGCGTCGGCGCGCAAAATGGCCGATGACTCAACGAGGGATAATTCGCTTCACCTGACGCAAGGCCCGCAACAGGGCAGGGGGGGTAATGTCGGCGACGAGCTCCCTGGCGCGGACGTGAAGGTCAGGCTTGTCGCCGGTGCCGCGCCGGGCGCGAAACTGCGTGGTGTGGCTGCGTTTCTCGTCCGACCAGGTCGATGTGTAATAATAGAGCGCTATGGACTTTCTCGACCGTCCGTCCGGCGCCGCCACCGGATTGGGATTGCCGTGATAGCTGTCTTCGGTGGTGTTGAAGATGACGCATCGATTGAACACGGGCAGCACGGTCTGGACGCTGGTCGTCATGTCCGGGTTCCACAGCTCCAACTGACCGCCGAAACTTTCTTCCCAGTCCTTGTTCAAATAGATCAGCACGTTGATGCGCCGCTCCAGATCCATCAGCGTGTGATGGTTGAAATCGACATGGATCGATAGATGCCCGCCGTTGGCAACCTCGTGAAACCCCGCGCCCAGGAAATATGGGTCGGGAATCAACC
>JAYUBD010000215.1:0-2016 GCA_043740995.1 Caulobacteraceae bacterium
CCGAGCCACCGGCAACAGCAGCTTGGCGTCGCCCGGCCGCACGACGATGATCGAGACACCGGCGATCGAGAATTCCGCGCCGGGATTCATCGCCCGCAATAATGTCTGGCTCATGTGGAAGCGTTCCGCCAGTTCCTGGGCGCTATCCCCATAGTCCGCGTGCCGCAGCTTCGAAAGCGCCAGCAAGTCGGTTGGCGTCTTGCCCAGGAAGGGTCCGGCAACATCCGCGGGCGTGACGACATAGTCCCGCGTAACGGGATCCGGATCGGCTTTGACCAGGGCGGCGACGAGCGCCGGACCGGCAACGCCATCGGCCGACATCCCATGGGCGCGCTGATAGGCCATTATGGCATGCGAGAGATTGCCGCCAAACCGGCCATCGATAGCGCCTGGCGAAAAATGCGCGCGATCCAGCAGCACCTGGACCTTGATCAGAAACGCCGAGGACGCACCGACCCTGTGGATCGACCCTGCATCCGCGCGCTCGATCACTTGCCGCGCGGGGCTCAATGCGACGGCCGCTGTCGAGAGCGGCGCCTCCGCGGCGGCCGTCGCCGCCGCGTTGGTGTCCGGCGCTCGAACGGCCCCCGAGGTCGCGGCTGGCGGTGGCGTGGCAGGCAACGGGGCCAGGGCGCGGCGCGGCGCGGGAGCCTGTTCGACGGCTGCGCCGTGCGCCTGGGCTCCAAAGCCGCCGCAGGACGTTAAGGTGATGATCGAGACAAGCTGGATCACCCCGGGGAAGGCGGCGCACTGATGCATGGAATTTCCTTTTGCGGACCCTTTCAGCAAGGCGCGAAACGCCGCTGGGTTCCCAGGGTCTCCTTCGCCACTTTCGGTTGCTCGATGTTGTTTGTCCTAGTTCTCAGTGCGCGCGCGAGGAGTGAAGTTGATTGCCATAACGGCCCCGCCGACGACGCACAGCGCAATGCCGCGAGCTTGACGGCGCTGCCATGGTCGCCGTTCGGCCGGCCGGAATTCGGCTGGCAGATCTATGTGCCGATGGTGACGCGGGAGATCGGCTCCGCCTGTCCAGCGGTCTCGCCTGGATTCGCTCTGGCGTTGTCGCGTTGGCGCGTGGCGCAAGGTCTCGGCGCCGCCGGGGTGATCGATCCACCGGCCTTCATGCGGTTAAAACAAATCTGGGATGCGCGCCGACCTTTCGTTCGGACCAGCCGCATTGCCTGTCCCCCGCCGCCGCCCTTTGCGCTATTGGCAATGGTTCGTCCTGGCGAGGCTTGGCGCGGCAAGGTCGTCTGGCTGCGCGCCTCTGCCTTGACAGCCTATCGCGCCATGGTGGCGACCGCGCGCGCGCAGGTTCCGGCCATCGCGCGTGACCCCGAGATGCTGACCATATTCTCCGGCTATCGTGATCCCGACAGTGACGCACGGAGATGCGCCGTGGAAGGCAATTGCCAGAGGATCGTGAGGGCGGCTTGCTCGTCTCATCGAACTGGCCAGGCGATGGACCTGTTCTTAGGCGCGGCCCCCGGACACCGACCGGACTCCTCTGACGACATCAACAGATTGTTCCAATCGCGTACGCCCGCCTATCAGTGGTTGGTCGCCAATGGCGGGCGCTTCGGATTCGCCAACTATGTATTCGAACCCTGGCACTGGGAGTGGAGTAGCGATTCCCAGTGAACCCCGCCCCTCAAGCCAGGTTGTAGACCCCGCCCTTTTCCAACGCCGCCTTGAACGCCGGGCGGGCGTGCAGGCGTTCGACCCAGTCCGCGATGTTCGGGAACTTCGCCAGACGCCCAAAGGCGCGGCCGACCTCGCCGACAAAGCTCAGCTGCGCGTCCGCGCCGGAAAACCCGGCTCCGAGCAGATAGTCGCGACCGGCCAGCGACTGGTTGATGAATCCCAGATGGTTGTCGATCTCGCTGTCGATGCGCTCCTTAAGGGGAGCGCCGGCCTCGCCCAGGCGGGTGACATAGAGGCTGATCATCAGCGGCAGCATGGCTGAGCCTTCGGCATAGTGCAGCCATTCCAGATAGACCTCGTGGTCGCGAGTCC
>JAYUBD010000216.1:0-2012 GCA_043740995.1 Caulobacteraceae bacterium
CAACTAGCGCGGGAAGGATTGGGCGATCAGGCCGATGGCGACCAGCGGCAGGCCGCCGAGCACCAGGGCATTGAACAGGCCAAGCGCGACCTTGTCGAACGTGTTGAGGATGGCGGAGGTGGTCATGATGGGCTCCAGTTTGGGTTGCGGCGCGGCATCCAGGGTGGGCGCCTTGCCGGTTTGGGGCGGCCCTTGCCGTCCCTCTGTGTTTATCAATATGGAATTATCGTTTTTCGATCAAATGAATTATCGTTTATCAATATTACAATTTTGCAACGCAGCATTTGGCGTTGCGCGGCGAACAGCGTAGGACCAGGGGTATGAGTCTCTCCCTTCCGCGCGGAACCCGCCTGGCGGCCGCCACCCACAACCCCGGCAAGGCCCGCGAACTGGCCGCGCTGCTGGAGGATCGCTTCACCGTGGTCTCGGCCGCCGCCCTTGGCCTGCCGGAACCCGACGAGCCGGAAACCACCTTCATCGGCAATGCCGTGGTCAAGGCGCGCGCCGCCGCGGCGGCGTGCGGACTGGTGGCGATCGCCGATGATTCAGGCCTGTGCGTCGCCGCTCTGGAAGGCGCGCCCGGCGTCCATTCGGCCAGGTGGGCCGGACCTGATCGCGATTTCGCTCACGCCATGCGTCTGGTCGAGCAACGCCTCGATGCCCGCGAAACCGATGACCGCGCCGCCTGGTTCGTGTGCGCCCTGGCCGTCGCCTGGCCCGCCGGCCCGGTGGTGGCGTTCGAGGGGCGGATCGACGGCAGCCTGACCTTTCCGCCCCGGGGCCTGAACGGCTTCGGCTATGATCCGATCTTCACGCCGTCGGGCGCAACCGCCACCTTCGGCGAAATGGACCCCGCCGCCAAGGACGCGATCAGCCACCGCGCCCGGGCCTTCGCGGCGCTCAAAGTCGCGTTGTTTGACTAGGCCGCCGGCCGACGATCGGGGCTTCGGCGTCTATGTCCACTGGCCCTTTTGCGCGCGGATCTGTCCCTATTGCGACTTCAATGTCGTGCGGGACAGAGGCCGGACGGCGGAAAAAACCGATCTCGTCCAGGCGATTCTGGCCGATCTGGCGGCGCACGCGGCGCTGACCGGCCCACGGCGTCTCGCGTCGATTTTCTTTGGGGGCGGCACGCCCTCTCTAATGGAGCCCGCCTGGGTCGCCGCCATCGTTGAGCGCGCCGCCGCGCTCTGGCCCATCGCCGCCGATCTTGAAGTCACCCTGGAGGCCAACCCCACGGATGCCGAACGCCGACGGTTCGAGGCGTTTCGATCGGCCGGCGTCAATCGCCTGTCGCTGGGCGTGCAGTCTCTGGATGGCGACGCCCTGACCGCTCTTGGCCGCAATCACGACGCCGTAGCCGCCCGGCGCGGGATCGAGACCGCGCGCCAGGTGTTCGACCGCCTGTCGGTGGACCTGATCTACGCACGACCGGGCCAGACCCTCGCGGCGTGGACGGCGGAGTTGCACGCCGTCGTCGCCCTCGGGCCGGAGCATGTTTCCCCCTATCAGCTCACCATCGAGACCGGCACCGCGTTCCACCGCGCCGTCCGCCGCGGTGCGCTGCATATGCCCCCCGCCGATCTCTCCGCTGATTTCTACGAAGCGACCCAAACCGTGCTGAGCGCCGCCGGATTCGAGGCCTACGAGGTTTCCAATCATGCCCGAGGCGCGGCCGCCCGCTCGCGGCACAACCTGATCTATTGGCGGGGCGGCGACTATGTGGGGGTGGGTCCAGGCGCGCATGGCCGCCTCACCGTCGATGGAATACGTCGCGCCACCGCGGCCCCGAACCGGGTGGCGGATTATGTGGAGCGGGTTCGCGAGTCCGGCGCCGGGAGCCTGGGCGAATCCATGGCCCCGCGCGACGCCGCTTTGGAGCGCCTGTTGATGGGCCTGCGCACGGTGGAGGGGGTGGACTTGGACGACCTGCTGGCGCTGGACATCCCCGGTCCCCGCATCGCCGCCCTGGCCGGGCTGGTCGAGGCGGCGCAAGGCCGACTGATCGCCAC
>JAYUBD010000217.1:0-6784 GCA_043740995.1 Caulobacteraceae bacterium
TTCAGGGGCTCAAGGCGGCCGGCGAAGTCGTCGCCATGACCGGCGATGGCGTAAACGACGCACCCGCCCTGGAGACCGCCCACATCGGCATTGCCATGGGCAAGAAGGGCACCGATGTCGCGCGCGAGGCCGCAGACCTCGTGCTGATGGACGACAGCTTCGCCTCGATCGTGGGCGGGGTGCGCCTTGGCCGGCGGATCTTCGTCAATCTGCGCAAGGCGCTGATCTACGTCACCGCGATCCACGTCCCTATCGCCGGCTTGGCGTTGATACCTATCGTGCTCGGCCTGCCGCAACTCCTCTTCCCGATGCATGTTGTCTTTCTGGAACTCGTGATCGATCCGGTTTGCGCGATGGTGTTCGAGGCGGAGCCCGGCGGCGCGAACGCCATGCAGCGACCGCCGCGACGGCGGGACGAGGCGCTGTTCGGGCCGGCGCAACTGGGGCTGGCGCTGTTGCAGGGAACCGGCGTTTTGGCCGGGGTTTTATCCGTCTATGCTTGGTCGCTGAGCCAGTATCCGGTAGCGGAAGCCCGAGGCGCGGCATTTCTGGCCTTGGTCGTCGGGAACCTGGTTCTGGCGTTGGCCAATGCCTCCTCGACGGGGGGGCGTTTGTTTGCACCCCATCGCAAAATCTACTGGATGATCTCTGCGGCCGCGGGCGCTGTCCTCACGCTGGTGCTGACGGTTCCACTGTTGGCCCGCCTGTTCCAGGTGGCGCATCCAGACCTGCTGCTGCTGCTGCTCGCGCTTGCCGTCGCGGGTGCGAGCGGCGGATGGTTCGGCATCGCGCGGAGCGTGGCGAGCTGGGCGAAAGCCATGCGCGCCACACCGTCATGACCTCGATCAAGGACAAGGGTGACAAAGAAGCCAATGGCTTCAGCGTGAGGTCCCGATCTCTCTCCAGTCCCGGGCGACCGTAAGGCTGAATTCGACTGCCGCGGCGGTGACCGCGGGCCACTTCAGGAGGATTTCATGAAGGGCTTTGTCGAGGATATCGAAGTCCTCACGGTCGAGAACGGCGCGTTCCGTCGCGTTCTCTACACGTCCTGGCGCCTGCGCAACTGCCCCTGTGGAACGCTTTTGCGGATGCAACCCAAGCCATGGGGCATGGCATGGGCATGAAGCATGGTTCGGGGATGACGAAAGATATGCCGATGCATCCCGGAGCCGGGATGAAGAAGGGCATGCCGATGGAGCACTCAGACCAGGGCGCAATGATGGGACAGGCAGGCTCGCTTATAGAGCGCCTCGACCGCCACGAGGCGATGCTCACCGCTCATCTGGACGCCGTCAGGAAGGTGAAGTCGGCTCTGGCTCCCCTTTCGGCCGCTCTCACGTCGGCTCAGACGGCGAAATTCGACGCGGCGACCAAGTGCCCGCCAAAGCACCCTTAGGGCATCGCTCTTCGGTCAGGGCCGGGTGAGGCAACCATCCTCTTCCGCGCCTCACTGCGCGTCGCGGCGTCGCCTGGTTTGCGGGGGCCCGGCGGCGGTCCTCGACGCGAAGGGCAGGGTGAAGACGACGGTCAGAGGCTTGATCGGGGCGGTCTCATACGGCGTCCAATGGGATTTTAAGATAGCGCACGCCGTTGTCTTCCGGCTCTGGCAAATGACCGCCACGCATGTTGACCTGCACCGACGGCAAGATCAGCCGCGGCATATCCAGCGTCCGATCACGCGTCTCGCGCAAGGCGACAAACGCACTCTGCGTGACGCCGTCATGGACGTGAATGTTGTCGCGGCGCTGCGCTCCGATCGTCGATACCCAAATATAGTCCGTGCGCCCGTCTGCCTTGTAGTCGTGACAGAGGAAGACCCGGGTCTCGTCGGGAAGGGTGAGCAGGCGCTTGATCGAACGGTAGAGGGTCGCCGCATCTCCGCCCGGGAAATCGCAGCGCGCGGTGCCGTAGTCGGGCATGAACAGGGTATCGCCGACAAACACCGCATCGCCGATCACATAGGCGAGACAGGCGGGGGTGTGGCCGGGGACGTGGAGGGCCACGCCCTCCAGACCGCCGACGGAGAAGCGCTCCCCGTCCTTGAACAGATGGTCGAACTGTCGCCCGTCGCGCGGGAAATCGCTCCCGGCGTTGAACAGCGCGCCGAAGGTCTCCTGCACCCGCACGATCTTCTCACCAATTGCCAACCAGCCCCCCAGCACGGCTTGTAGATAGGGCGCCGCCGACAGGTGGTCAGCATGGGCATGGGTCTCAAGCTGCCACACCACCTCGAGCCCTTCGGCCCGGACATGAGCGATCACCGCCTCGGCAGATCTATGGGCCGTGCGACCGGAGGCGGGATCGTAGTCGAGCACGCTGTCGATGATCGCGCAGGCGTTCGAGCCCGGGTCGCGCACCACATAGATCACGGTGAAGGTGGCCTCGTCGAAGAAGGCTTTCACGCTCGGCAGGCGAGGGGCTTCCCGCTCGGCCGCTTGCACAATCGCGGTCGCCGCGATCACCGCCTGGTCGGAGGACGCGCTTTGGTCTTGCATGGTTGATCTCGTGGGTTGCGTCACAGCGCAAGAACTTATATGCGAATATATGCAGATACAAGTCCGATAGGTGGATACCTCGATGACCGAGACGATGATCGCTTTGGCCGTGGCAAGCGGGGCCCTCGTCGGCGCGCTGCTGGGGCTCTTTGGCGGAGGCGGGTCGGTGCTGGCCACGCCACTGCTGCTCTATGTCGTCGGCGTCCGAGACCCGCATGTGGCGATCGGCACCTCGGCCGCGGCGGTCGCGGTGAACGCGGCGCTCAATCTTGTCGGCCACGGCCGGGGCGGGCGGGTCAAATGGCCTTGCGCCACCGTGTTTGCCGGCGCTGGCCTGCTGGGCTCCTTCCTCGGCTCGAGCCTCGCCAAGGCCGTGGAGGGTCAGCGACTATTATTGTTCTTTGCTATCGCCATGGCGGCAATCGCGCTCTCGATGATGCGGAAGCCCAAGTCCGAAGGCGACCCTCTAGTCCACATCACCGGGCGGCTGATGCTGAAGCTGGCGCCGCTGGGCGTGCTGACCGGGCTGGCGGCCGGCTTTTTCGGCATCGGTGGCGGGTTCCTGATCGTACCCGGCCTGATGCTGGCCACCGGCATGACCATGGCCAACGCCGCCGCCTCGTCCCTGGTCTCGGTCTCCCTGTTCGGCGCGGCGACCTCGCTCAACTACGCCGCCTCGGGTCTGCTCAACTGGCCGGTTGCGGGACTCTTTATACTGGGCGGCCTTGGCGGGGGCCTTGTCGGGGTGCGCGGCGCGAGCGCCCTGGCCGGGCATGCGCTGTTGGCGCGGCGGCTGTTCGCCGGCCTTGTGTTGGTGGTGGCGGCCTATGTGGCCTGGAGGGCGATGCGCGGATGACGCTTGAATCCTGGTCTGTACGTCGTCAGAAGTTTTGAGACAGGCGGGGTTCGGATTTAGCGGAGAGTGGACCTCATCTGGGGTTGATATTTAGGCGGCGATTTTGCGGTGTTGCAAGCGCCGATGCTCGATGGTCTGGCGTTTGATGTGGGCCCGCTGGCGCAGGATGCCGGCGGCATTCCCGCGTATTTTGGCTATCGCCTGGACACCAAGGCTAACGCCCCAGGCGTACCGGAACCGGCCACGTGGGCGCTGATGATCGGCGGCTTCGGCCTGGCCGGAGCGGCCCTGCGCCGCCGCCGCTCGGTTGTCTCGGCCTAAGCATCACGGCTGACTTTGACGCGCCGCCGGTCTTCGGATCGGCGGCGTTTCATGTCTAGAGAGACGTTCGGCGCTGTCGCCTCCCAATGACCGCTTCCGACCCATATCGATGGGGTGGACGCCCCCCTGACGGCATCGATGTGCCAAAGTGGAGGTGTTGAAAACACCACTGCAAAAGGAGGCGTCCGTGGGTGAAGTTAGCACAATTGGGCTCGACCTGGCGAAGACGGTTTTTCAGGCGCATGGGGCGGATGCGGCCGGGGGCGTGGTGTTCCGCAAGAAGCTGCGACGGGACGGGCTGCTGGCGTTCTTCGCGAGCCAGCCGGCGTGCCTGGTGGCGATGGAGGCCTGCGCGAGCAGCCACTACTGGGCCCGCGAGATCGCGGCGCTGGGCCACGAGACCCGGCTGATCGCGCCGGCCTATGTGAAGCCGTTCGTGAAGCGGCAGAAGAACGATATGGCCGACGCGGAAGCGATCTGCGAGGCGTCGCAGCGGCCGACGATGCGGTTTGTCGCGGTGAAGAGCGCCGAGGCGCAAGGCGCGGCCGTGGTCTTCCGCACCCGTGATCTCCTGGTCCGCCAGCGCACCCAACGGCACTGTCAAGGCAAACGCGAATACTTCCTTATACTTGGACCGCCGCAGCGTTCTGCGACTGATTTTGCAAGACTTTTCGGACTGACTCTCGGCAGGATTTCATAGCGAAAAACGGCTATACTCGTTTGGCTTGACAGGGCCCGGCCGTGCCATTTTACCGGCCTAGACCCTGACTCCTACTCGCCGGCGCATTTGAGCTGACAATGCCGGGCGGAGAACTCGCATTTGCCGATCCGGCGACGGGAGCGAAAGCAGCAGAAGTTCAAGTCCCGTGCTTCCGCTCAGAGGTTCCTCGCCACGCACGCCGTCGTCTACAACGTCTTCAATCTCCAGCCCCACCTGATCCGCCGACCGACCCTTGCCAGTTCCGGGCCGAAGCAACGGCGGCAGCGTAATCACATCGCCGGGCAGGGGCTTTTTCGCCGGGCGGATTTAACCTGACAAAACCAAACCGGGAGCCACCAGCATCTGCGGCTGGGCTGGCCACCGTGTTCAAGCCGACATCGCGCAATATCGCCAAGTCACGGGTGTCCAGGTACCAACGGACGCCCGTGGGGGCGGGCTGTTGGAGCTGCTCAATCGTCCCCGTCGGCGATATCTGCCAGGCCGCCTGACATCTTTTCGCCGAACGCGGTCGTGACGACCTTGCCTTTGTCCTTTTGGTGCGGCTTAGCGATATGGACTTCGTCCTCGGCGGCCGGCGCAGGGGTTTCCAGATCGGTAGGTTTGGGGTCGGTCATCTTTGGATACTCCTCGAACTTAAGCGCGAGCGCGCCCGTAGGGCTCCAACTGTTCATGAACAGCGTGTCGAACTTTAGCCCGCATCCGACCGAACTGGCAGGCAATAATTCAACAGGCACCTCAAGGGCACTGCTATCCTCCAGATGTGAGCCACAGACCGATTATCTGAAGTCTTTTTGCATGGGTACGCGCGCCGCGCTGGGCATCTCGCCGAACCCCTCGAAGAAGTATCCCATCGATACATTCAAGACCTGAGCTAGCTCCCACAGCCGAGCCGCCGAGACCGAACAGACCGCATCCTCGTATTTCTGGATTTGCTGGAAGGTGATGCCGCAGGCGTCCGCGAGTTGCTTTTGGGTCAGGTCCAGGAGTCGGCGTCGGCAACGCAGCCGCTTGCCGATCTCAAACTGGAGCTCTTCGTGGGTCATGCCACACCCCGCAGACATAGCTCATCACCAAATCGCGGAGGATGCAAATCGGCCGTTTAATGCTGGCGTCGCCGCCAGTGAACCGCTGGGGGACGGCATGGATAGATGAACCGCAGCCCGGCGTGCATCGCTCCACTCGCCTTACAAGTGAATGGATTTGCCATCCCATATCTTATGGCTAAGCTTTATTTAACGGACCAGTGGGGTCGGGGGGATATCATGACTTTCAGATCAATTGTCCTGGCGGGAATCTCCGCCGCTTCTCTTTTAATGGCGGGCGCCGCGAGCGCGGCCCCGTCCTTTGTCAACGGCGGGTTCGAAGCCGGCGCGTCCAGCGGTTGGGATTTCATGGACGCTACAAACACGCCCGGGTGGACGCTTGTCTCGAGCGGCAGTTTTCCCAGGCTGAATCTCAACGTCGCCAGTGGCGGTCCGTACGGGAATAACAACGATCTTCGCCAATTCGCCACGATCGGTGGGATTGAGGATGGTGAGACATCGGCGCTTGAGCAGACGATCAGCGGCTTCGTTGTCGGTGCAAAATACACGCTGTCCTGGCTTCAATCCTCGGAGTTCACCAGCGCGGATGTGCTTCACGTGAGTTATCTCACAGGCACGGCGAGCGCAGGCGGTGACTTCACCTCCAACCCTTACCCAGGTAGTGGACAGTTCTGGTACGGCTGGCAGACTGAATCGACGACATTCGTCGCTAACGCAAGCACGGTGGGGTTCCGCTTCGAAGGCGGCAGCACAAGCAACTACGAGGTCGGCGTCGACAAGTTTGAGCTTTCCGGCGCCAGCGCGGGCGTCCCTGAACCGACCGCCTGGGCCTTCATGCTGCTGGGCTTCGGCGGCCTGGGCGCGATGGCCCGACGACGCCGCGCGATGGCGATCGCCTAGTTCCACGACGGGTAGCGGCTAGCTGCTGCAGAACCGGGCGAGCAGTTCGGCTCAGCCTAGCAGTTCCAGTCTCATCGACCCCGAGAGTGCCCCACTCGGTACGGGCGCTGGCTACGCCAGCGCCCGTTCTGGTATCTAAGACCGCAGTCGGCGGCCCGCGCCGGTGGGTGATGTGGCAACTTGTCCGTTCAGCGGCGATCAGGCTGGCCCCTGAGCCGAGGAAGGCGTCGAGCACCAAATCGCCGCGCCTGATCACGTCCTGAAAGGTGTCGGCCAGGTGCTGGAAGTCCAACGGCAACTCGTCTTCAGATTGGCGCAAAGAACCAACCCCAGCTGGCTCTAGCCCATAACACCCCGCCACTCAGCCAGGGCGGCTCACCGTCAAGCCGAGAGAAACATAGCGGGAGCGGCGGCCACGAAATAAAGCGTCACCAATGTCCGGTTTCCC
>JAYUBD010000218.1:0-2009 GCA_043740995.1 Caulobacteraceae bacterium
GCACCAGATCGCGCTCGCGCCGACCAATCCAGACCGCATCTGGCAGCAGAACCACTGCGGCATCTATCGCCTGGACCGCCCCGCCGAGCGCTGGGAGCGGATCGGCGAGGCCATGCCCGGCGAGGTGGGCGACATCGGCTTTTCGATCGTGCCGCACCCGCGCGACGCCGACACCGCCTGGGTGTTCCCGATGGACGGCACGGAGGTCTGGCCGCGGGTCAGTCCCGGCGGCCGCCCGGCCGCCTACCGCACCCGCGACGGCGGCGCCTCCTGGGAGCGGCAGGACAGCGGATTCCCCACCGAGCAGGGCTGGTTCACCGTCAAGCGCCAGGCGTTCTGCGGTGACGGCGGCGCCCCCATGGGCCTCTACCTTGGCACCACGGGCGGCGAGATCTGGGCTAGCGTTGATGAGGGCGAAAGCTGGCGCCAGATCGCGGCCCACCTGCCGGAGATCTATTCCGTGGTCGCCACCAGCGTCTGATGATCCAGGTTCTGATCCCCTCGCAACTGACCAGCTACACCGGCGGGGTGACGCGGGTGGACGCGGCGGGCGCGACCGTCGGCAGGGTGCTGGACGACCTCGACGCTCGTTATCCGGGCTTGAAGTTCCGGGTGATCGACGAGCAGGACCGGGTGCGCAAGCACATGCG
Organism: Caulobacteraceae bacterium; assembly: GCA_043740995.1. GTDB lineage: Bacteria > Pseudomonadota > Alphaproteobacteria > Caulobacterales > Caulobacteraceae > Acaudatibacter. Next base: position 651 of record JAYUBD010000218.1, read on the forward strand.
CCTGTTCATCGGTCAGCAGGAGACCCGTACCATCGCCGCCCCGTTGGGGGACGGCGACGAACTGCTGATCTTCGGCGCGCTCAGCGGCGGCTAGGCGCTCGTGGCGCAATCTTTCTGTTCCCTTTTTGTTCTTTACCAACTCTGACTTGGATGGTAGTCTTCCAGCATGCGAGGGATGGTTTTGCGAGACATCCTCGCCGCCGCCTCCGCGCGAACAAAGGGGGTGACATGCCACAGAACTGGTCTTCGCAAAGCGGTGACGATCCGGGCGATATCGACGCTTGGATGGTGCGGCGGAACGCCCAGGTCGCCCTGCGACCGGAGGCGGAGGCCGCTGGGCGAGACCTGTGGAACCGGGCGATCCAGACCGGAGACGACCTCTACGCAGGAAATCCAAGCGACCTCACGGCTATCGGCCTGGCGGCTCTGGGCGGAACACCATCGCGGCTGATGCCGGCCGCGAATGACGATAACCGATACAACGGCGATAGCAGCTCCCGGCGGGGACCAACGCTGTCGGCCGGCTCCACCCTTGCACAGGTACCGCAAAGCGACGCGCCCTATCCGAGCGTGAGCGAATTGGATGTTGTTGGACGTCGGCCGGACGAAGCACCTCATCCCGGCTTCCTTGACGGCTTAAACCACAATCCAGTCGCGCGGAGGGCGGCTGGCGTCGCGGGCTATGCCCTAGGCTTGCCGGGAGGCGTCCTGCGCGGCGGATGGCATGCTCTGGAAGGCGTCGGTCACGGATTGAATTTCGTAGGCGGCTTGATCTCGTCCGCCGACGCCCGCGAAAAGGCATGGGAAGGCGCTCAGGCGGCGACGCATGATGCGTTTCAATACGGACGAAGCGTGCTGGAGAATCCCTCCCGGTTGGCGAGCGACGCCATCTCTGGAGCCAAAGCGGCCAATCGCAGCCTAAATCCACTCGCAACGCCAATCCCCGACACGGCGTCTGGTGCTTTTGGTCACGAGCTCAGCATCGGCGCGAATGGCGGAGAGACACTTGCAAATATCGTGGGCGCCTTCGCCACTCCTGAATTTGCCATCGGCGTCAACGCAGCCCGCACTTTCGCGGCGACGCGGGAGGCCAACATCGCGGAAATGATGGCGCGCGGCATAGACGAGCCGACGGCCGTAAAACTTTCCCGCCGTTATGACGGTCGGGGCGACCACGCGGTGATCCAGAACGACCAAAAGTCCATCCTCGGAGTTGGGGTCCCTTTCCTGAAGTCAGCGCCGATTCCAAGGTGGTTCATGGATGGACCGCTAAACGTGTCCAAACCGAGAGGGCTCTCGCAGTACGATTTCTATAAGTATCACTACGGCGTGGATCCGAATTTCAAAGGGGGAAGGCTA
>JAYUBD010000219.1:0-2007 GCA_043740995.1 Caulobacteraceae bacterium
CCGGGTGGTGATCGCCGACCCAGCGTTCACCACCGGTGCGCCGCCGGAGGCGGATGGCGTGGTCACCGCCGCGCCAGGCCTGGTCTGCGGCGCCTTGGCGGCAGACTGCGCGCCGATCCTGATCGCCGATGCGCGGGCCGGGCTGGTCGCCGCGGTGCATGCCGGCTGGCGGGGCGCGCTGGAGGGCGTTGTGGCGACGGCTGTCGAAACCCTGACCCGGCTGGGCGCGGCGCCGGCGCGCATGGTGGCGGCGGTCGGTCCGTGCATCGGGCCGGCCTCGTACGAAGTGGGTCCCGAATTCCAGGCGCGGTTCGCGGCGAGCCTGCCGGGCTCGGAACGGTTCTTCGTGGCGGGGTCTGAGGATCGGTATCGCTTCGATCTGCCGGGGTTCGTATTGTCGCGGCTGCGCGCCGCCGGGGTGGGCGCCAGCGAATGGATCGGTCGCGACACCTTCGCCGAACCCGAGCGGTTTTTCTCCAATCGCCGCGCCTTCAAGCAGGGCGAAGCCGACTACGGGCGGCTGCTGTCGGCGATCATGCTGGAATCCACGGCGGATGACGCCCGGCCCTTGCCATGACGGCCCGCGCTGCTAAAGCCTGCCCGGTGATGGATGGCCCGATGGGGGCGCGGTCAGGGGTGTGTCAATGAAGCTGCTGGCTGGCAACTCCAACCGACCGCTGGCGGTGGCGATCGCCCAGTCGCTGGACGTGCCGCTGACGCGCGCCCAGCTGAAGCGGTTTCCCGACAACGAAGCCTTTGTCACCATCGAAGAGAATGTCCGGGGCGAGGACGTTTTCGTCCTGCAGTCCACCAGCTATCCGGCCAATGACAATTTGATGGAGTTGTTGATCTGCATCGATGCCCTGAAGCGGGCGTCGGCGCGGCGGATCACGGCGGTCACCCCGTATTTCGGTTATGCGAGACAGGATCGCAAGACCGGTGGCCGGACGCCGATCTCCGCCAAGCTGGTCTCCAATCTGATCACCCGGGCCGGGGCAGACCGGGTGCTGACCATGGACCTGCATTCCGGTCAGATTCAGGGGTTTTTCGACATCCCCACCGACAATCTCCAGGCCGCGCCCCTGATGGCGGACGATATCCTTTCGCACTACGCCAAGGCCGGCGAGCTGCTGATCGTTTCGCCTGATGTGGGTGGGGTGGTGCGGGCGCTGGCCCTGGCCAGTCGGTTGGAGGCCGGGCTCGCCATCGTCGACAAGCGCCGCTCGGGTCCCGGCCATTCGGTAGTCGCCAATATCATTGGCGACGTCGCCGGTAGGCGGCTGATCATCTTCGATGACATCGTCGATTCGGGCACCACCCTGTGCAGCGCGGCGCAATCATTGATCGAGGCCGGCGCCGCCGAAGTGTCCGCCTATATCACCCACGGCGTGCTGTCGGGCGCCGCCATCGAGCGCGTCAACGATTCGGTGTTGAAGGAACTGGTGGTCACCGATTCCATTGAGGCGGACAGCCGGATCGCCGCTGGCGGCAAGATCCGCGTGGTCAGTTGCGCCCGCCTGATCGGCGAGGCCATCCGCCGGATCGCCAACGAAGAATCGGTCTCGAAACTGTTCGACTAGGCGGGTTTTCGACCGACCCCAGGCGGCCGGTCACAATGTGGTCGCCTCGCCCGTGCAAGCACCGCGACGGGGAACGCCGCCTGGGAGAGACTGAAAAGCATGACAATAGTCACGCCCCCCCGCGCCCTTTTGCTGGTCTTGACCCTGCTGATCGCGGTCGGCGCGCCGGCCTTGGAAACCAACGCCCGCGGCAAGAAGCAGCCGGCCGTTGAGGCGCCGCCGCCGCCCCCACCGCCGGCCCCAGCGGGTCCTGTCGGTCTTCCCGATAGGCTGATTGATGACGCGGCGTCCTATGAAACCTATCTGGAAAAATCGACCGCAACCACGCCCGGCTTTTCCAGCGGCGCCCAGGTCGCTGACGCGCTGAGGACGGGGGCCGCCTACGAACCCAAGAGCCTTGTTCGAGGCGCCGTCGCCTATGCCGCTG
>JAYUBD010000220.1:0-6776 GCA_043740995.1 Caulobacteraceae bacterium
CGAAGAGCCAAACCCGGGCGATATAGGGTTCTGCCGCAGCCCACGCGCGAAGCGCGTCGATCCAAGCTGGCTTGGTGTCGAAGAACAGGTTCACTGCCAGAGCTCAGAACGACTGCGGCGCGAGATAGACGGTGCTCGGCCCCTCAATTTCAGCAAGACTCCCACGTTTGGGCCACTCCCCGGCACTTTTTGCATCACGGTTACGAGAACCCCAACGTGGCGACCGGTTGGGAACGAGCCAAACCGAGAGCGCCGCCAACTTTTTGGTGAACAAACGAATGAATAAGTCTCAGCAAATGCGCTGGTCGAGCCTCAGCGCCCGACGCCTCCTTCAGGTTCGTGCCGCAGTCATCAACGGTGACCTGGCGGCACCGTTCGCTGCGGCCTCGTGACTCCCAAGTTTTCAGCACTCCATGCGTAACCGTGCAACTCATTGTAAGATATACATTTTCGTAGCGGCTTTTGGCGCCGGCTTTACGGAAAGGCCGAATAACGCTCGGCCCGCGTCGAATTCACCTTTTCAACACAATTCTACACTGTAACGTGACCGTCGGGGAATACGTGGTGTTGTGTAGGGAACCGAGCTGTGGGAGATCGTCATTGGACGACGCCGGGGACGCGGGACGCGTCCATCGAGGCCGTCGTCGTGTCGCACGTTTGCCTTTTTCGAGAGTGCGTCAGTCAGTCGCTCGCGCACGATGCGAGCGTGCGGGTGTTGGAGGTCTGCGCCACGCTAGAGCACGCGCTGGAGTCGGTGGAAAGCCTGCGGCCGCGGATGATCCTGTTGGACGCCGCCTTTCACGGCGGTCCGGCGGCGGCGGCGCGGTTGCGGCAAGCGGGCGGCGAGGCTCATCTGGTAGCGGTGGCGCTGGAGGAGACCGAGGAAAACATACTCGATTGGGCCGAGGCGGGGATTTCTGGATATGTGCCCGAAAGCGCCTCGATGAGCGAAATACCGGCGCTGCTGCGTCAGATCTTATGGGGCGAGCAATCCTGCTCCTCGCGCATCGCCGGCAGCCTGCTGCGCCGCGTCGGCCGTTTGCAGCGCGGGGCAGACCCGCGCGCGGCGGCGGCGACCGTCGATCTGACCCCGCGCGAACGGGTCATCTTGCGCCACATCGGCGCCGGCCTGACCAACAAAGACATCGCCCGGCAATTGGATATCAGCCTGGGAACCGCCAAGTCGCACGTCCACAATATTTTCGGCAAACTCAACCTGACCCGCCGCGCGCAAGTGGCGGCGCGTATGGGCCGTCGCCTTGGCGTAGGTCCCGGAGTCGAGGCTTGAGCCGATGGTACGCGGGGAAAGATGAGCCCGGCGGCCGCGTTGCTGACGCCCGTTCAGGCCGCCGAGTCGACGCCGAGCCCCTCGGCGCCTTCGCCGCGTCGCCCGCCCATCTACGGAGCAGTCATCGGCAACCAAGCGCGCTTGCGACGCTTGTCGACGTCCGTGGGAGCGTCGATCCAGGCTAAATTGAGCCTCGACGCGGTGGAGGATCCGCTGGAGTCCGAAGCCGAGCACGTCATGCGCATGCCCGCGCCGGATGTCGCCCCGCCGGCGGTCCGCCGGCAATGCGCGGCGTGCGACGAGGACGAGGCGCCCCTTCGTCCCAAGGCCGTTTCGCAAGGAGGCGAGGCGGGGACGGCGCCGCAAAGCGTGCACGTGGCGCTGTCCGCGTCCGGTCGCGCGCTCGGCGCGCGCGCCTACACCGTCGGCGAACACGTGGTCTTGGGACCGGACGGCGCCGCCGACCGGCTGCTGGCGCACGAGTTGGCCCACGTGGTCCAGCAAAGGGCCGGGCGTGCGGCCGTGGATCCAGCGCGAAGACGCGCCGGCGCCGCGCAAGGACTATGTGTTCATCATGGGCGCCGACAAAATGAAGATCGGCTTCTAGGCCTTGGCGAAAATGTACTTCAAGGCCCACCAGCCGAACGCGACCTTGATCGACGACCCGCGCAGATTGGGCGAGGTGCTGCAATGGGTCGCGTCGAACGTCACAGCCCCGATCGGAAATCTTTATCTCGTCTCGCACGGCAACGAAGACGGCACCCTAGCCTTCGGGGTCGAAGCCGTGGGCGACGATCATTCGATGATCCGTCCCCGAATTGCGCGACAAGCTGCATCCGGCGGGCGGCGGTAAAACCCCGCTGTCCGACGTGTCCGCCGTGGTCGACGCCAAGACCACCATCCACATCAAAGGCTGCGACATGGGGCGCACGCTGGCGGTGGTGGAACTGATCGACGAAGCGTTCGGTGGGGCGGGCGTCGTCACCGCGCCGACGCACGAACAGGTCTATTCCACCGACCCGACCCTGGCGGCCCAGGCGCGCAAGACCGAACAAGACGCCGGATATCGCCACCTTCGAAGCGACCCTGCCGCCGCTGTCGCCCGCGCCGACGCCCGTCGATAAGACGCGCAAGGACGACGAGTTGAAACAGGCCAAGGCCGATTTCGACGCGGCCGCCAAGGCGTTCAAGGACGCGCGAGCGGCGCGCAAAACCGAGGTCGCCGACGAGGAAAAGCGCATCAAACCGGACATGGACGCGGCGGGCGACAGGGCCGGAACCATCGAATCCCTGTCCGGTCCCCTGTTTCAATGGCCGGGAACCATGCTGTTCAAACTGGACGAACTGCAAAGCGAGGTGGACGCGACCGACGCCGACTTGCCGGACGCGCGGCGCAAGACCATGGCCAAACAACTTGTCGCCCCCCGCGGCCGCCCCGACCGAACAAGGTCGGGTGCCTTCGGACCGCAGGTGTCTCGCCTGCCCGAGCGCCGTCCCCCGACGCGGCAAGCGGGGACGTTCGCGGTCCGAAGGCGCCGACCGGGGTCGATTGACAGGAGCGGACGCGCGCCTAAAGTCGCGCCATGTTTGCATCGACGGTCGCGCGGAGGAAGGCCGGCTCGGCGCGGGCTGTACCTGCGGCGCGCGGGGCGGTGCCCGACGCCGCGCGGCGCGGTCTAGGCAATCAGGCCAGACTGCGGAGTTTGGCGTTCGGCTCCGGCGCCGCTCTGCAGGCGAAACTGGCGATCGGTGCCGTCGACGACCCGCTGTAGAACGAGGCGGACCGCGTCGCCGATCAAATTTCGAGCATGCCGAAGCCCGGCGGTGCGATTCGCGCCGCGACGCCGGCGATCAGTCGCAAAGGCGCTGCCTGCCAAGGGGTGCTGCTCTCGTCGCTCGACGCCAAAACCGGCCCCGACGTCGCGCCCGGCGCGGTACATGACGTGTTGCGCGCGCCGGGCCGACCGCTCGACGCCGAAACTCGGGCCTATTTCGAACCTCGATTCGGGCGCGACTTTCGCGAAATACGCGTTCACGACGACGCCGAGGCGGCGCAGTCGGCCTCGGCGATCTTCGCTTCGGCCTTCACCGTCGGTTCCCACGTGGTCTTCGGCGACGGGCGGTTTTCGCCGACGACGCCGAAGGGCCGGCGGCTTCTGGCCCACGAATTGACCCATGTCATGCAGCAAGACGGTGGCGCTGCGGTGGTGCAGCGCGATCGCCTGCCCGACACGACCGCTCGCGAGCACCTCCTCGATTTGGGGTCGCCCAAATCGCTGGCCTGCTGCGACACCAACGCCTGCGCGGTTGATAAGGGCGGCTTCGACTGCGGCGGGTTCGATTGCGCGAAGGAAACTGGCGACAAGTCTGCGAGAAACAACGCCGCCGGGAACCCCAAACAACGGTTTTCGCCGCGATTGAAATGCGACGGCGCCTGCAAGGATATTGCCGCGCCGTATGCCGACGGCGACTTGGTCATCGCCTTGCCCAGCGGTCGGCGCCGCAAAGGCAAGGATCAATGCAGTCAGAAACTGACTGTCTGCGCGAACGCCCAATCGGTCGAGGTCGCCATTCGAGAGTTTTCGAACCACAACATCTGGGAAGTCAGCCCCGCCGTCGCGGCGGCTCTCGGCGTCGATCCGGATTTCAAAGGATCGATCTATCCGACCGCCAACGATTCGGACATGAAGGACGACGGAAATTGCACGGTCAAACCCAACGCCAAGCCGAAAACCAAAGGGCGCCCGTAGTCCGACGCTGGCCACGCGCCGATCCAAGCTCCTCGCGCATCGGACGATCTACACCTTCCTCTTCCATCGTTTCTATATCCTTCGATGGATTGTGAGCGCCTGTCGCTCCTCTTAGTTTTCAAACTCTCTGGTCAGAGTTCTTGGGGATAGTCATGGCAAATCTCGCAGTTATCGGAGCCTCTCCCGTGACCTTTATTGGAGAGGATACCGCCGGATCGAATGTCGGAATCCAGTATCAGGTGCCGTTGTCCGCCCTGCAGATCAAGCCCGACGGGACGCTCGATCGGTCGAATTGGAAGCCGAAGACGCCCCCCAGCGCCGCTGATCTGAAATTTCTCGACGTCCTGCTGGCGAGCCTTCTGGCGCAGGGCGTCATCACCGCCGCACCCGCGTAGCGGCGCGCCCCGCCCCGCCCACACACCGACGTCCCAAGCGCCGGCACCGGCGCCAACCTTGAGGATCGCTCCATGTCCGTTTCGCCGTCATATCCCGGTCTTTATATCCAAGAAATTCCCTCAAGTTCGCACGCCATCGTGCCGGCGCCGACGTCGATCGCCGCCTTCGTCGGCTATGTCCACCCGTATAAAAATCCGGGATTCGACGTCAACGGCCTGACCCCAGCGATCCAACTGTTCAGCTTTAGGGACTACGAAACCTATTTCGGCGGGCTCTACGCCAGCGGCTTGACCGACGCGTCCTTGCCGCGCGCGGTGTATCAATTCTTCCTCAACGGCGGATCGACCGCCTACGTCTGCGGCCTGCGCCCCGGGTTCGTCGATACGGCGGGCGCCACGGTTCGTCTGGGCGCCGGCGGAACCACGCTGACGGCGAATTTGGTGACGACCGGAACCGGAGGGATCGTCTTCACGGCGCGCGAACCGACCGACATCGTCGCGATGAACGTCGGCGTCATCAACATCCGCGACGACTTGACCGCCAGTCCGATATCGAGCGGCGTTCGCAGGATGTTCGATCTCGTGGTGACCTACGACACGCGGGTCGAAACCTATCGCGGCCTGCTGCTGCCCAACGCCGTTTCGTCGACCGATTTCGCGGTCGTCAACAACGCGTCGTCGCTGATCAGCATGGCGCCGATCGCGCCGGGCGGCGTTGCGAATTGGGGCGCGCCGTTCCCGCTGCCGTTCTCGCCGGCGAGCACCGGCGCCTTCGCCATGACACCGACGCCGGTCGCTGCCGTCGCTACCGGCTTCGTCGCGAGCGATTTTCTCGCCGCCTTCGCGGCCAACGGTCCGCTCGACAACGTCGAGATTTTCAACCTGCTGCTGATTCCCGGCGTTTCCGATTTTTCGGTCGTCAGCGGGGCCATGGCCTTCGCCGAACGCAAACGCGCCTTCGCCATCATCGACCCGCCCCCTCAGGCGCCGGCCGTCCGCTCCTCGGCGGCCCCGCCGACCCCCGCGCCGATCAAGGATTGGATGGAGGGCCTTGGCGGGCCGACCGGCCCGTCTCTGCCCAGAAGCCAAAACGCGGCCTTGTATTTCCCTTATCTCAGGTCCGCCGATCCGGTGACCGGCGGGGTTGTACCGATGGCGCCCAGCGGTTTCGTCGCGGGCATTTACGCCCGCACCGATGCCAGTCGCGGAGTCTGGAAGGCGCCGGCGGGATTGGCCACCACCGTGCTCAACACGTCCGGGCCCGTTTTGAGCGGGGTCATGAACGACCCGCAGCAAGGCGTGCTCAACCTCGAATCGATCAATTGCCTGCGTAGTTTTTCCGGCATCGGTACGGTGGTTTGGGGCGCGCGCACGACGGTGGCCAACAACACCGCCTTCGCCCAATCGATGTACGTGCCGGTGCGGCGGATGACCTTGTTTATCGAGCAGACCCTGCTGGCCAATCTGCGCTGGGTGGTGTTCGAGCCCAACGACGAGCCGCTGTGGACCGCGATCCGCAGCTCGATCGAAGGGTTCATGCTGTCGTTGTTCAAACAGGGCGCACTGCAGGGGGCGACCCCGAGCGTGGCGTTCCAAGTCAAGTGCGACGCCACCACCACCACATCGGACGATCAGCTCAAGGGCATCGTCAACATCGTCGTGGCCTTCGCGCCGCTGAAACCGGCGGAGTTCGTGATCATCCAGATCGCGCAACTGGCCGGCCAAACCGCGAGCTAGGGAGAAGGCGTCATGGGCAAGCCGTTTACCGTCAATATCAATCGCTACGATCCATATAAGACATATCGATTCTTAGTCTATTTCGGGACCTCGACGTCGCCGGTCGCCGCCGTCAGCAAGGTCGGCGGGCTGAAGCGGTCCAGCGACGTGATCGAATACAAGGAGGGTGGCAACCCGGTCATCCTCAAAGGATTGGGGCGCACCAAATACGACCCGATCACCCTGGAGCGCGGCCTGACGCAGGATCAGGACTTCGTCGCCTGGGCCAACGCCTCGCAGGTGCTCGACAAGGGAGCGCCCAACACCTCGCTGAAGAATTTGCGTCGCGAGGTGCGGATCGATCTGCTCAACGAAGAAGGCCAACCAGTCTGGCGGTTCTTCGTGCATCGTTGCTGGGTGTCGGAATATCAGGCCCTGCCGGATCTCGACGCCGGCGCCAACGCCATCGCGCTCGAGCACATCAAGCTCGAGAACGAAGGTTGGGAGCAGGACACTGCCCTCGCTGAGCCCGCAGAGCAGTGAGCCATGGTGCGATTACCGGTAAGCGGCTTGGAGCCGGCGCTGCGCCAACCCGACGGCGCGGATGAATTGGCGTTGCGCGAAGCG
>JAYUBD010000221.1:0-6758 GCA_043740995.1 Caulobacteraceae bacterium
GCGGCTGGCCTGATCGCCGCGATCGCCACCCACGCGGCGACCGGCGAGGTGCTGATGCTGGCCTGGATGAATGCCGAGGCGCTGCGGCTGACCATCGACACCGGCCAGGCCCACTATTTCAGCCGCAGCCGCCAGAGCCTGTGGAAAAAAGGCGAGACCAGCGGCCAGATCCAGGCGGTGACCGAACTGCGGATCGATTGCGATCAGGACGCGGTGTGGCTGAAGGTGAAACCGGCCGGCGACGGCGGCGCCTGCCATGTGGGGTTCCGTTCGTGCTTCTATCGCGTGGTCGAGGACGGCGCCCTGGTGGAACGGCCGTGACCGCCCGCCCGGAAGGGCCGTCCACGATTCCGAAAGACGACCCGGATCATGCACGGCTGATCAGACTGCGCGCGCCCGCGGGCCGGCTGGACCGCGCCCTGGCGGACAGGGCGACCGACCTGTCGCGCGCCCGCATCCAGGCCCTGATGGCGCAGGGCGCCATCACTTTGGACGGCGAGCCGGTAACCGACGCCTCGGCCCGCGCGCTCCCCGGCCTCTATCGGTTGCTCGTACCGCCACCGCTGCCGGCCGACCCCGAGGCCGAGGACATGAATCTTTGCGTACTGTTCGAAGATGCGCATCTGATCGTCATCGACAAACCGGCCGGCATGTCGGCGCACCCCGCGCCCGGCAGCCATTCCGGCACCCTGGTCAATGCCCTGATCCACCATTGCGGGGCCAGCCTGTCGGGCATCGGCGGCGTGGCGCGGCCGGGGATCGTGCATCGTCTGGACAAGCAGACCTCCGGCGTGATGGTCGCGGCCAAGACCGACGCCGCGCACCAGGGCCTCTCCGCCCTGTTCGCCGCCCATGACATTGACCGGCTCTATGTGGCGCTGACGCGCGGCGCTCCGTCGCCGCCCAACGGGGCCGTCGCCACCCGCATCGGCCGGTCCACCGGCGACCGTAAAAAGATGGCGGTGCTGCGGGTCGGCGGCCGCGAAGCCATCACCCATTATTCTGTGGACCAGGTATTTGGACCCCCCGCCAAACCCCTGGCGGCGCGGGTCATCTGCACCCTGGAAACCGGGCGCACCCACCAGATCAGGGTGCATCTGGCCCACAAGGGCGCGCCCTGTCTCGCCGACCCGGCCTATGGTTCCGGCCCGCCGGCCCCCGCGGTTCGTGACGCCATTCAAGCCGCCGGGCTTGCGCGACAGGCCCTGCACGCCCAGGTTCTGGGCTTCCGCCATCCGATCACCGCCGAACTCCTGCGCTTCGAGACGGAACTGCCGGCCGACATGGCCGCGCTTGAGACGGCGCTGCGGAAACTCTGACGCCACCTTAAGAAAGCTTAACCCGGCCCCGTCTTAAACAGGCCGCAACCAATACCTATCTCTGCGGTTGATGGGGGCGGGGCCGCCGTTGCACGATCGTCCCGCCGGAATGAGGATAGAAGACCATGGCTGCGGCAAGCGCGCTGTCTGTGATGTCGCCGGACGGCGGCCTCTCCCGCTACCTGACGGAAATTCGTAAGTTTCCGATGCTCGCCAAGGATGAGGAGTTCATGCTCGCCAAACGCTGGCGCGAGCATGAGGATCCGGCGGCGGCGCATCGGCTGGTCACCTCCCACCTTCGCCTCGTCGCCAAGATCGCCATGGGTTATCGCGGCTACGGCCTGCCGATCGGCGAGGTGATCTCGGAAGGCAATGTCGGCCTGATGCAGGCCGTCAAGAAGTTCGAGCCCGACAAGGGCTTTCGCCTGGCCACATATGCCATGTGGTGGATTCGCGCCTCGATCCAGGAATACATCCTGCGATCCTGGAGCCTGGTGAAGATGGGCACCACCGCCGCCCAGAAGAAGCTGTTCTTCAATCTGCGCAAGGCCAAGAGCCAGATCAGCGCGTTTGAAGAAGGCGACATGCACCCCGATCAGGTGCAACAGATCGCCACCAAGCTGGGCGTGCTGGAATCCGAAGTGATTTCCATGAACCGCCGGCTGTCCGGCCCGGATGCCTCGCTGAACGCGCCGCTGCGCGCCGATTCGGAGAACGAATGGCAGGATTGGTTGGAGGACAAGGACGCCGTCAGCCAGGAAACCCGACTGGCCGAGGACGAGGAAAAGTCGCAGCGTATGGGCCTGTTGGAAGAGGCCATGGTGGAGCTTACCGACCGCGAGCGTCACATCCTCACCGAACGGCGCCTGCGGGATGATCCCACCACCCTGGAAACCCTGGCCGGTGAATACGGTGTCAGCCGCGAGCGGGTGCGCCAGATCGAGGTGCGCGCCTTCGAAAAGCTGCAACGGGCGATGCGGGCGGCGGCGATCGAGCAGAACATGGTCAACGTCCAATAGGTCCGGTTCATCCGCGCTGGCGCCAAGGCGATGCCACCTTGAAAGACGATTTGGCCGCCGTGCGTGAGGCGCTTCCGGGGATGTGAGCGGCGTTGCCGGCTTTTGGGGCGGCGTGTGGCGCGCCTCGGCCCCTGCCAAACTCAGTTCACCCGCCGTTCCGGCGTCTCGCTCTCGGCGGTGCGGCAATATGATCAGGTCGCCGCAGCTCTAAAGGCGCGGCGACCAGCGTGTCGCGGCCGGTTGAGGCCGACGCGGAAGGAGCCGCCCGGGGGCTTGCCATGATCCGCCTAGGTCCTGAACGGATCGCGCATGATAATGATGTCCTCGCGTTCCGGGCTCGTCGTCACCGCCGCCACCTGGGCGCCGATCAGTTCCTCGATGCGGCGGACATATTTCACGGCGGCGGCGGGCAGATCCTTCCACGAGCGTGCCCCGCGAGTCGCCCCCTGCCAGCCTTCGATCTCTTCATAGATTGGCGTCACCGCGGCCTGGTCGCTGAGGCCCGCCGGCAGATAGTCGAGCACCCGGTCGCCCAACTGGTAGCCGGTGCAGATTTTCAACGTTTCGAAACCGTCAAGCACGTCGAGCTTGGTCAGCACCACGCCCTGGATGCCGCTGATCGCCACCGATTGGCGGACCAGAACCGCGTCGAACCAGCCGCACCGGCGTTTGCGACCGGTATTGGTGCCAAACTCATGGCCGCGCACGCCCAGGCGCTCGCCGACCTCGTCATGCAGTTCGCAGGGGAACGGCCCCTCGCCGACGCGCGTCGTATAGGCCTTGACGATGCCCAGCACATAGCCGCCGCCGGCCGGGCCGACCCCGGCGCCGGTCGCCGCCTGGCCGGCGACGGTGTTGGACGAAGTGACGAACGGATAGGTGCCGTGATCGACATCGAGCATGGTCGCCTGGGCGCCTTCGAACAGGATCGGGCGGCCGGCCTTGATCGCCTGATCCAGCACTCGCCAGGCGGGGCGGACATAGGGCATGACCCCAGGCGTCACCGCCTCGAGAAGGCTAAGCAGATCCGCCGCCGTGACTTCCGGCAGGCCAAGGCCCTGGCGCAAGGGTTGGTGATGCGCCAGCAGACGCTCGATCTTGGTGTCCAGCGCCGACCGGTCGTCAAGGTCGCAAAACCGGATTGCCCGTCGCCCCACCTTGTCCTCATAGGCAGGGCCGATGCCGCGCCCGGTGGTGCCGATCTTTCCCGCCCCGGCCCGCGCCTCGCGCGCCGAATCGAGGTCGCGGTGTAGAGGCAGCACCAGACAGGCATTGTCGGCGAGGACCAGAATGTCCGGATTGATCGTCAGGCCTTGGCCGCGAACGCGTTCGATCTCATCAAGCAGGGCCCAAGGGTCGACAACCACGCCGTTGCCGATCACCGAGAGTTTGCCCTGCACGACGCCCGACGGCAGCAGAGCGAATTTATAGGTGCTGTTCCCCACCACGATGGTGTGACCGGCATTGTTGCCGCCCTGGAACCGAACGACGATATCGGCCCGATCAGCCAGCCAGTCGATCACCCGACCCTTGCCCTCGTCGCCCCACTGGGCGCCGATCACCGTTACATTACCCAAAGTCTTTCGCCTCCAGCGCGGATTGCCTGGAAAGGCGACGCCCATGGTGCGTAGTCGGCCTTTCCGAGGCCGTTTAGCGCGGGCTGGCCGATACCTCTAGGGATAAATGCCCGAGCCTATAGAACCAGGGCGCCGCCCAGCATCGCTTCGGCCATGGCGCAGTGCATGGCGATGCCGCGCGCCATCACGCTTTCGTCCAGGGTCATGCGGTTGGAATGCAGAGCACAGCAGGTGCGATAGTCGCCCCCTTCCGGCGCCGCGCCCAGAAAGGCCATGGCGCCGGGCAGCTTTTGCAGGACATAGGCAAAATCCTCGGCGCCCATCATCGGCGTGGGCATGGTGATCCAGCCACCGTCGCCGTAGAGCGCCCGGGCGGTGTGCGCCGCCAGATCGGCGACGCGCGCGTCGCACACGGTGACGGGAAAGCCGGCCTCGATCTCCACCTCGGCGCGGGCGCCATGGGCTTCGGCGATGTTAACGGCGACGCGGCGGATACCTTCATGCGCTGTGGCGCGGGTGCGTTCCGACAGGGTGCGCAGCGTCCCCCACAGCCGGCCATCCTCGGGGATAACATTGTCGGTGGTGCCGGCCTCCATCCGCGCGATGGTGATCACCGCCGGGTCAAACACCGATATGCGCCGGGTCACCAGAGTCTGCAGGGCGGTGACGATGGCGCAAAGCACTGGGATCGGATCAAGCGCGTCGTGCGGCATCGAGGCGTGCCCCCCGCGCCCGATCACGCGGATCCGCAGCTTGTCGGAGGAGGCCAGGAGCGGACCCGTGCGACCGGCGAACACGCCCGCCGGCATGTTGGGGGAAATATGCAGGGCGAAGGCGGCGTCCGGCAGCGGATCGAGCAGGCCGTCATCGATCATGAAGCGCGCGCCGTGAAAACCTTCTTCTCCCGGTTGGAACATGAACATCACCGAGCCGGTCAGCCGGTCGCGCCGCGCGCACAGCGCCCGGGCGGCCCCGGCCAGCATCGCCACATGCGTATCGTGGCCGCAGGCGTGCATCGCGCCCTGGTGCAGGGAGGTGAACGCTAGGCCGGTATCCTCGAGAAGGGGCAGGGCATCCATGTCACCGCGCAGCAGCACGGTGCGGCCATTCGCCGGACCCCGCAGGATCGCCATCAGACCGCTGGTCGATGGCCCTTCGCGGATTTCCAGCGGCAGGCCGGCCAAAGCCTGACGCACCTTGGCCGTGGTCAAGGGCAGGTCCAGGCCCAGTTCGGGCTCGCTGTGGATCGCGCGGCGCAGGGCGATGGCGTCAGGCAACCCCGCCTCGCCGGCCGCAGTCCAGATCTCGGCGTCTAGGGTGATGGCGTTCATGCAGGGGGCTCCGTGGCGGGTCTGGTTATCAGAGTGCTCGCGACGAGACGGCGAAGTCCAGCCCGTACCGGCAATACGGGTGTTTAAGATACCGCAAGGCGCGGTATGAAGCGCGATGACCCGCCCGAGATTTCACCTGGCCTTCCCGGTCCGCGACCTTGCCGAAGCACGCCGCTTCTATGGCGGACTGCTGGGGTGCCCGGAAGGGCGGGCCTCCGGCGACTGGGTGGACTTCGATTTCCACGGCCATCAGATCGTGGCCCATCTTGTGCCGGGCGAGGCGGCGGCGGCGGCGAGCAGCGCCGTGGACGGCGAGGCGATCCCAGTGCGCCATTTCGGCGTGATCCTCGACATGGAGGCCTGGCGGCGCCTTGCGGATCGGTTGCGTCAGGCGGAGATCAGGTTCCTGATTGAGCCGGGGGTACGATTTGCGGGTCTGCCGGGCGAGCAGGCCACCCTGTTTTTCCTCGACCCCTCCGGCAACGCCCTGGAATTCAAAGCCTTCGCGGACGACGAACAGGTGTTCAAGCGATAGGACCCTAAAGTCGCCGATAATGCGTCGGATCGCCGCCAGCGCCCTCGCGAATCCGTTTGACCACATGCGAAAGTGGCTCGATCACCACGGCCATGTGGTGGGCGTTGGCGTGGATCAGCCGGCGGCGGTCGAGCATCATTCCAATGTGGCCACCCCAGATCACCAGGTCGCCGCGGGCGAGAGCGTCCGGCGTCGTTGCGCGGCCCAGGTCCGCCTGTTGATCCGTATCGCGCGGGCAAGCCACGCCGGCGGCCAGAAGCGCCTGCTGCACGAGCCCGGAGCAGTCGAGGCCGATGCTGGTCCGGCCGCCCCATAAATAGGGCGCGCCCAGGAACGTCAGGACGGTCGCCGCCGGCTCACGAAAAGCCGCGCCGATCGGTGACAGGTGTGCCCTGGCGATCCATCCGGCCCCGACCCCGTGAGCCAAATTGCCGGTGGTCTCGTCGATGCGCACGAGGCTGTTGAGGCTGAACGGCCCCGTGGCGGGCGACTTGATCGAGGCTTCGGCGAAGGCGAAGGTGCGCGGCGCGCTGACCCAATGGGTGGGTATCAGACGCTCGGCGGACAGGGCGGCGGCCTCGACCCAACCGACATAGCCGTCCCGCCGCGCCTGACCCCAGACGAAATCGCCCTGGTTATCCAGCACGTCAAACATCTCGCCGAACAGGAGTTCATCAACCCGCTCGGCGGTTGAATCGGGCGACGGTCGAATGGCCGCGACCGGCGCCGCGACCTGGCGGCTCCGCGCCTCCGCGAACCGTGACGCCCGGGTCACGCCCTCCAGCGCGCCCGAGGCCAGATCGGCCCGCGCCGGCCACAGGCGCGCGTCAAACTTCACCGGTAGCGCGCCTCGATCAAGGCGAACAGTGCGCGAATCGCCTGCGCCTCGGCGCCCTGCGGCCAGCCCGGACGAGCGCGCGCATTCCACGCGAAAATATCGAAATGCACCCAGGATCGGGCGGGCGCGAACCGTTTCA
>JAYUBD010000222.1:0-1999 GCA_043740995.1 Caulobacteraceae bacterium
ATGATCACCGGCGATCGCCGCAGCGGTACGCGCGCGGCCGTCACCAACGCCAGCGGGGGGGGGGCGACCTTCCGCAAGCCCTTCGACAATGTCGGCGCAAAGACCACGCCCGACTATCCGGCCTACGCCAATCAATACATCTACAACGTGACGATTCCGAACTGTTCGACGCCTGGCCGCCTCTTCGTCGGTCAGCGCGCCGAGGCGTTCGCGGTGAACCTCGGTCCCACCTTCGATCTGATCAACTATATCCCCATCGACGGGACGGCCTTCCCGGGCGGTATCAAGCAGAGTCGCGCAAACGACGACCTGATTGGCCACTATAACGTGACCTCCCTGGCCATCGAGGTTCCCATCGCCTGCGTCACCGGCTCCGGCAACGGAGTAATCGGCGCCTGGCAGACCTCCAGCTTGCCCCAGGCGAAACTGCTCAATCCCAAAGCCAGCTATGCCAGCCCGGCGCTTGTCGGAGGGGCCTATACGCAGGTCTCGCGCCTATCCGCGCCGCTGGTCAACGAACTGGTCATCGGCCTGCCGGTGAAGGACACCTTCAACGCTTCCAAGCCGACCGGCGACGGCGCGTTCGCCGACTATGTGACCAACCCGACCTTCCCGGCGATCGTCGATCTACTGTTCCGGGCGCCGATCAACGCCACCCTGGGCACCAGCTTCACGAACATCGCGCCCTCCAACCTGCCGCGAAACGACTTGGTCGCCACCTTCCTGACGGGCATCAAGACGCTCAACCAGCAGAAGACGGTGACCGCCTCGGAGATGATGCGGTTGAACACGGCGGTCAATCCGACGCCGCGCGACACGCAGAAGAGCTATGGTGTGGTCGCCGACGACCTCGCCGGCTATCCGAACGGCCGCCGGCCGGGCGACGACACGGTCGATATCACCCTGCGGGTGGCTATGGGCCGGCTGTGCTATCCGGTGCCGATCAGCGGTGTCCCGACCGACCTGGGACTCTGCAAGCCGGCTGACGCGCCGGTCGGCAACGCCCCCCTGACTGACGGCGCCCCCAGCAGCGCGGCCGAACTTCAGAACGCGTTCCCGTACCTGAATTCGCCGCTGACCAACTCGCCGCGGACGACCATGCCCGACCCCCTCTCCACCAAGCCGCACCCGTAGGAACGCGCTCATGAAACGCACTCTTCTGACGGCCGTGGCCGTGATCCTGCTCGGCGCCGCCCTTTCCGCCTGCGGCGGCGGGGGCGGTGGCTCGTCCACCACGGTGACCCCGCCGGCGGCCAAGTTCGAGGACCAGTTCGGTAGCAAATTCGCCTCCGCCTACCAAGGCGCGCCGAACACCGAGCCGGTCGATGTGGCTCCAGGCGATGTGATTCCGGTCAACGCCACGGCGGAGCCTGTGCCACTGCCCGGGACCTAGGTTCGCAGCAGATGCCGAACCAAACATCTGCTGTCGATGGAAGCGCAGGGATTGTCCCCCTGTCCCTGCGCGGCCTGGCGATCGCCGCAATCGCGGCGATCGCCTCCCCGTGCCTTGCCGATGTGATCGAAATCGCACCTGACGGAGCGGCCGTCACCTACGCGGCGCCGGCGGTGTTCGGCCCGGACGGGGCTTCGCCGATCAACGTCCGAACCGCGGCGGCCGGTCCCACGATCGACATCTCCAAAGTCATCACCGAGGCCGCCCGCCGCCAGCAACTGAGCGCCGATCTGGTGACCGAGGTGGCGTGGCGGGAGTCGCGTTTCCATCAGCAGGCAGTGTCCAACCGCGATGCTGTCGGGGTGATGCAACTGACCGCGGCCACAGCGCGCGACCTCGGCGTCAATCGCTATGACCTCAGCGAGAACATCCACGGCGGCGCGGCCTATCTGCGGCAGATGATGGATCGATACGGCGGCGACGTGCGTTTGGCGTTGGCGGCCTACAACGCCGGCCCCGGCGCGGTTGATCGCTATCGCGGCGTGCCGCCGTTCCAGGAAACCACGGCCTATGTCGCGACTATCCTTTCGCGGATCGCCCAGAAAA